>DATGJU010000519.1:0-4197 GCA_035295045.1 Chthonomonadaceae bacterium | reverse complement strand
TTCGAGTTTACGCAAATATGGTACAACGGACGTGACGTGACCACCAAGATCGTCGACCTCTACGTAGACGTTAACGCGGTCGACAACGTCGTGCAGGCCTACATCACGCTTTACAAGGCGCACTGGCTCGGCTCCGACGAGGTAGCGACGTACAATATCATTTAGGCAGCCTTCCGGCGGAGGGCTAATCGGAGTGCCAATCGGCAGCCCGCCGGCGCTCGGCGAATTGAATTGCGCGGGCCTGCGTGCTCGTTACCGCGAAGGAACAATCAGAGATGGGCTGTGTACGCGCTCTCGAATGGCGCGCCGCGGCGAAGGCGTTGGCTATGAGAATGAACATGGACACTGGATGGAAGAAGACGCTCGCCGCCTGGAGCAAGGCGGCGGCGATATGCGTTCTGGCGGCGGCGGTGGCGCTGCCGCTGGGCGGTGTGGCCGGCGCGCAGCGGCGCGGCGGATCCTTTGGCGGAGGCGGCGGTTTCGGCGGAGGCCGATCCTCGTTCGGCGGCGGCGGAAGCTCGCTGGGGGGAGGCAGATCGTCGTTTGGCGGCGGAAGGTCATCGTTCGGGGGCGGGAGCAATTCCTTCGGCGGCGGGCGCAGCGGCGGATCGTTCGGGTCCGGCAGGAGTGGAAGCTCGTTCGGAGGCGGCCGATCGCTGTCGAGTCCTGGACGAAGCAGCTCCAGCTCGTTCGGAGGCGCGCGCAGCGGGTCCAGTTCTTTCGGACGCACGGGCGGCTTCGGATCGAGCAGTATAGCGACTTCGCGGTCGGTGAACTTCGGTGGCCGGAGCTACGTCACGCGTCCGTACAGTTATGGCGGCCGCTACTACCCTGCCGTCTACGGCGGGGGCTTCGGGGACTACTGGTACCACCCATCATGGTACTACTGGACGCCGTTCCATCCCGCGTTCTACTTTGGCGCTCCTTACTATGTGAACGACGCGTACGGCGGATACTATGCGCCCGGCGGATTCAGCTTCATCCGGCTGCTCATCGGCATGGCGGTGTTCGCGCTGCTCATTTGGGTGCTCATTCGGGTATTCTCCGGCGGCGGCCGCGGCGGACGGCGTCTGCGCTACACGACGCAGTGAGCCGTTGAAGGCAGGGGAGGCGCGATGTTTGGCAGGCCGACAGACACGGGAAACGGCAGGACCGGGGCGCATCGACGCGCTGCCGCGGACGCCGCGCGCATTGAAGGGGGCGGTCTGATCCACGTGATCGTCACCAGCCTCAGCCCGGTGACGTTCTACCTGTTCGTCAACGAACAGCCGGTGGATCAGATGGCGGTCGAAAGCCTGGAAGTCAATATCGACACTGGTGAGGGTGGCGGCGACACCTCCGTACGGGCCTCACTTTCACGCTATGTGGCGACCGTGACCGGCGGTCAATCGACGCAGTACACGAACCTGTTTCCGTCGACTGTCGAGATCATCGCCGTCGGCCGTCGAATCCTGATCACCGCAGAGCATGCCGACTCGCTTGAGAACCTGTTCGTAAGTCTGGGCCTGCGCGCGGACGGCACCACCAACGATCTGAAGGGTCTCCGATCGCTCAACGTGATGATTACGAACGTCTTGTTCCAGGCGACGCTCACCTGGGAGGACGGCCAGACTGAGGATATCCTGCCCCACTAAGGTCACCAGGAAACTTTGTGCTCGTCCCGACGTCTATACCCGTGTTGACGGGCGTTTGAAGTAACTATGCGTGGCCGGATGCCGGCGAGGGCGAACCGAATGCTGGCGTGCAAATCCATATTGCGGGCGCTTAACCGTAATGCCGGACGGATACTGGCGCTCGCCGGCATCCTTGCGTGCATTGGCTCCCCCTTCGCCGCCCTCGCAGACCGGCGGCCGGACGACAAATCCAAGTCACAGACCGGGCCTGTCCTTACCGAGGACAACGAGGTGCGGCTCGGCCGCGATAACGCCGAGGAGAATGATAAGCACGTCAAGCTGGTGACCGACGCGGCGATCGTCGACCGGGTCAACCGCATCGGCCGCGAGCTGGCGGCGGTTGCCAATCGCGTTCCGATCCAGGCGCAGTGGGGTAGTTCCCAGCTCAAGCAGTTCGACTACACGTTCCGCGTGGTGGACGATAAGGACGTCAACGCCTATTCGCTCCCTGGCGGGTTTATCTACATCAATAAGGGCCTCATCGACTACGTGCATTCGGACGATGAGCTTGCCGGCGTCATCGCTCATGAGATCACTCATGCGTCGCATCACCACATGGTGAAGCTGATGCGGGAGCAGGGCAAAATCCAGAACATCCTGATTCCGGCGCTCCTGGTTATGGCCGCCGCCGGCCGCGGGGGCGCGGCCGGAAACCTCGGCACGCTGATGATGGGCGGACAACTCTACATGACGGCCAAGCTGAATACCTACGGTGTAGAGGCGGAAAAGGACGCGGACCACGGCGGCCTCCTGCTGATGACGCACACGAAATACAATCCCGCCGGCCTCTACAGTTTTATGACTCGCCTCGCCGCCGATGAGCTTCGCAAGGGTCCGCAGGAGATGGGCATTTTCCGCACGCACCCGCCCGGACCGGAGCGCGTGGAGGCGGCGCGCAAGCTCCTGATTTCGCTCCGCATCCCGATCGAGCTGAGCAAGGTAGACCCCAACCAACGCGTGACGGTCGTCCTCATAAAGGGCGGGCTTGCCGGCCGCGACGTGGCCGAGCTGCGCATCATGGGGATGGCGCTTTGCAAGGTCGTCGCGGCGGACGATCTTTCCGCACAGGAGCGAGGCGAGAAGATCGCGGCCAAACTCTCTCCCATGTTCGACGGCTCGCGCCCGGTCCTGAACTTCGAGGTGAAGGTCGTCGGCAGCCGCTGCGTAATGGTGAGGGATTTGGTGGTCCAGACGGAAGAGGACGCCCGTGCGCAGGGCAAGACGATCGCGGAGCTGGGCAAGGGCGTCGCGACGACGATCTCGCAAGTCAGCTCCAACCGCCAGAGCGAGATGATCCCGCACGATTGACGGCAGGATAGTCGGGTGTTCGGTCTTCGGTATTTGGTGTTCGGGCGACGGTGCATGCGAGCGCCTTAGTGTTGTCCCATTGAGTGGGTCCGGCAGCGCTCCGAACACCGAACACCCAACACCGCGGTACAGTCGTCCGGTATGGCCAGATGAACTGTGGTATAATGGTCCGGTCAGGACGGCGTGCTTGCGCCGTCCCTTTTCTTGCCTGGCGCGCGACGCCGCTCCGGCCGCACATTGACAACCGCTGGCCCTGGTCCCGATTGACAAGGTGCGCGGCCCCTGCTAGAATGGTTGCATCGCGGCACACCGCCGCTCGATCGATCCGCGGAGGACGCCTTGCCGACCGGATCCGCCGATTCCATTCCGGTTCCCAATCCGCCGCAGCCACGCGGCCGCCTCGATGACTCCTTGCAATACCTCAAGGGAGTCGGTCCGCAGGGCGCGCAGGCGCTCGCAAAACTTGGCCTCAACACCGTAGGCGACCTGCTCCACCACTATCCGCGCCGGTGGGAGGACCGCACGCGATTCGCTCGTGCGGCGGACGTGCGGCCGGGGGATTGGTCCACCGTAAGCGGCGCCGTGATTGCCGTTACGACCAAGTACCCCAAGGGGCCGAGACTTGCGATCACCGAGGCGCTGCTGGATGACGATGGCGACGCGATCCGCCTCGTCTGGTTCAACCAGCCCTACCTCGAGAAGACGCTCAAGGCGATCTCGCTTGGCGGAAAGCGCGTGGTTGCGTACGGCCAGGTCCGGCGCTCAGGCTGGTCGGTGGAGATACAGAGCCCGGAGTGGGAGGAGCTTGGTCAGGACGGCGATGCGCTTTCGGCGAACCGCATCGTCCCGATCTACCCGCTGACCGAAGGCATTCGCCAGGGCCGAATGCGCCGCATGATCGACTCGGCCCTGCGGACGTGTGCGGACCTGATCGAGGAGCCGCTTCCCGCCGCCATTCTCGCTCGGCACGGACTCGCCGGCGCATCGCGGGCGATCCGCGACATCCAATTTCCAGACTCCGACGATGCGCTCAAGGCGGCGCGGCGGCGGATCGTATTCGAGGAGTTCTTTCTCCTGCAGGTTCTGCTCGCGTTGAGGCGGCGGGCCAATAGTGTGGACGCGCGGGGAATACCGTTCAACGTAGACCTTTCGCGGCTCTTCTCGGAGCTCGCCGAGATCGTACCCTTCACACTCACGGGGGCTCAGCAGCGCGCGA
>DATGJU010000518.1:0-5726 GCA_035295045.1 Chthonomonadaceae bacterium | reverse complement strand
CCGCTCAACACGATGTGCGGCTCCTAGTGTGGCTGGAATACGGGCCACTCCGCGAATTCGCGCACGAATGCCGTTACCTGCTCGACAGCCGCCGAGAAGAGCGCTTCGCCCTTCTCCGCCTCGGCGAGCTCCGGATGGCCGAAGGCTCCCGTCGCGCTGAGCTGATCGAACGCGCGCGGCACGTCCACCCGGCTCGGACGCGAAAAGTCCGGGAAGTAGAACGCCGACTCAAAGGGAATCGTCGCGCCGCGCGCGGCATCCATGCGCACGAGCTCCGGCCGAAGCCGCAGGATCATGCTGCTCTCCTGCTCGCACGCGTGCGTCACCATCTCCTGGCGCACGTTGGTAAGCGCCGCGACCTGCTCCGCGGCGAGGGTCCACCAGCTGCTGAACGCCAGGTAGAGATCCGGCATGTCGCGATGGCTCAACTGGACGTCGTAGATCGCCATCCGGCCCGGCGTGATGTTGCCGCCGTGGCTATTCAGCAGGAAGATGCGGCGAAAGCCCCCTGCAATGATGCTCTCGATCATGTCCACGAGCAGGTCGACATATACGTGGTTGCTGGCGCTCACCGTGCCCGGAAATGCGCGATGATGGTCGGATGCCCCGACCCAGAGCATCGGAAGGAACACGGCCTCGTCACCCAGCGCTTCCTCCGCGCGCCGCGTGATCTCCGCACCGATCATGGTGTCAGTAAGCAGCGGCAGGTGATAGCCGTGCTGCTCTAGCGATCCGAGCGGCAGCACGACCACCTTATGCGACGCGTCCTCGATCTGCGTCCAGTTAAGCTCCCCGTATTTCACATTGCCTCCGTCTACGCGCTGGGCCGCGCCTATGCCATTACCGGTCCCTGCTCGGCGCGCGCCCAGAGGTCCGCCCACTCGTTCGTGCCGTCGTCAAGGCGCGCCGCCATCCGGACGCCAGGCTCCTGGACCGGCTGGTTCCCACGCCAGCAGTCGTCCCAGCACTGCCGCATTCCGGCGTACGTGACCCTCCGATTGCCGCGCCAGGTGACCGTTAGCAGAAACTTTGGACGCGGCAGCTCGAAGGGCGGCTCCATGCGCAGGCGCGTCAGCGCCTCCTCGTCGATCGTCACGCCAAGCCCCGACCCCTCCGGCACGCGCGCGCATCCGCCGGCGATCGTGATGGGCTCGGTCAGCAGATCATCTGCGTAATTGTTCATGCAGTTGACTGAGGGCCACTGCGCGAACGGCAAGACGGACCCGAGGTGTACCGACATCGCGGTCGTCAGTCCCGTGCCGACCATCTGCAGCCAGAACGGCTTTTCGAAGGCCGCGGCGAGCGTCGCCTGGCGCAGGATGGAGGCCACGCCGCCCCCGACGACGAACCCGTCGCACACTTCGTCACGCACCACAGTCGGGAAGGGTGGCTCACCGAAGTGAAGCGCGATCGGACGCGTCGTCTTCTGCCGGAGCAGGCGCTGGCCCTCGACGTCGCGCTGCATGATCGGCGACTCGTAGATCGCGATCCGCTCCTCCTTGTCCAGCTCCGTCAGGACCGGCGCGGCGTTGCCGGCGTTGAGCAGCATATTGTTCCAGTCGAGGTCGACTCGAAACCAGGGCGGAGTTACGTGGCTGATGGCGGCCGCCTGCTCGAAAACGTCCCACCACGGTCGCGCCTTGATCTTGTAGGACCGGTAGCCGCGCGCCAGCGCCTCCTGCGCCTCCGCGGCGAACGCCTCCGGCGGCATGTCGATGTTCCACCAGGAGATGGGGCACCAGTCGCGGACCTTCGGAAGGTTGAACAGACGGTAGATCGGCACTCCCAGCGCCTTGCCTACGACATCATAGACGGCCATCTGCAGTCCGGCGCCGAGCTTGTCATCGCCGAGCAGCTCCGCGGGATTGCGGCCGAGCGCCTGCTCGATCGCCTCGTCCGGTACGCGGCCCCAGGTGTAGTGAAGGATGGTCTCGCCGTATCCCGTTACGTCCGGGTCCTCGGTCGTGATGCGGATCACCTCGGAGATGCGCCACTGCCAGACCTCCCGCGCATTCCACTCCTGGCAGCGCGGCGTAAACGGCACGTCGAGCACGATCCGTTCAATGTCCGTAATCTTGGGCAGCGCTGCCATCTAGAAATCTCCCTCCGTCAAATCCTGCGCAGCCGCTTCGCGAGCGCCTTCTGGCTCGTGCCGATCGGCAAGCCGGCCGGCGCGAACTGCCGCTCCATCAGCCGGAACAGGGCCTCCCGGTCGGCGCCGCGGACGATGGCCAGCTCGTGCGCCTCTGCGAGCGCCACGGGGTAGCCGCCGCCCTTCCGCGCCTGGTCGTATACTGCCGCAAGCGTGAGATCGAGCAGCCCCGCGTCGTCCGCGACCCATGCCGGCACCTCGACCCTCGCGATCTCCGGTCCGGCGTTCAGGTAGAAGAACGCGATGCGGTTTGGCGGGTCGTACTGGTTCAGGATCCGCGACCCGGAGCGGAACACCGCGGACCGATCGCCCGGCCGCAGCATGCCGCCGAACAGCATCGCATCCGTGACGCGCTCGGTACCGGCGCAGGGCGGCGCAACGAGTTCCGGCCGCGGGCGCGTGCTGGCACGGCAGTTTCGCTCGCAATCGGCCTGGTCGAATGGGCACGCGGCAATACGGAGCGAGTTCACCACATCGCGGCTCATAGGCCTGCTGACATACGATGCGACGGGCACGCGGGCTGCGCGCGCCGTATCCAGGCTCGATTGAAACCGCTCGAGCACGCTGGTCCGATACTCGGCCGAGCGCTCCGTCTCCAGCGGCCACAGAATCAGGCTTCCGTCGCACATGGCGACAGATGGCGTAGGCGCTGACCGCCCCTCATCAACCACCAGGTCCGCCAGCGCTGCCATCTCCCGCAGGGCGCGATGCATGGCGAGCCGCTTTGGCGCGATCGGCTCCTCGTCGCCGGGGAAGTCGCTCAGCAGCGATTCGTCGGGCGCGGCGAGATCCGGCCTGCTGCGTAAAGACGCCTCTGAGCGCTCGCCATACCGCAGCGCCACGGTGCCGATATTGATCAGGAAGCAGAGGGCCAGATCGTGCCGGTCCGCGACGATCTGCGAGCCGTCCACCGCCAGCGCCGTGTAACTCGAAGGCGCCACGGGAGCGGCCACCGCCGTGTCCGGCTGCCCGTGCCACTCCGGCATGAGCCACGAGGTGTGGCTCGTGGCAGCCTTGGCGGCGACGGTTTCCCACGACGGCGCGCTGCGGCGCAGCCGCGATTCGGCCTCTGCCAGCGCATGCCGGAGCGCACCCGTGGTGCGCGCATAGTCGAGCGAAAACTGCGCGACCTGCGGCGCGACCTGCGCAAAATCGAGCATGCTTCCTCCGTACCTGGGACCTCGCCGTGTCCCGCTATTCTACCTTATCGCAGCCCCTGGCCCAGGATTGCGGCAAGCGCCTCGTGGATCGCGGGATACCGGTAGACGAACCCGCGCTCCTCCGCCATCGCCGGCTCGGCGCGCTGACTGGTAAGGAGCTCGTCCGCGAAGCCACCGATCATGGCCCGCAGCGCGAAGCCCGGAACCGGAAGCACGGCCGGCCGCTTGAGCGCGCGACCGAGCGCCTTCGTGAACTCGGAATTGCGGATAAGGCCGGGTGCAACGGAGTTGATCGGGCCGCGTACGCCGTCGTTCTCGATCGACCAGGCATAGAGCGCGACTGCGTCCTCCAGGTGAATCCAGGGCATCCACTGTCGTCCGCTCCCGATCGGGCCGCCTAGTCCGATCGCCCACGGTGAGATCGGTAGGGGAAGCGGGTAGAGCATCTTGTCCAGTGGGCCTCCGCGCTCAAGCACGATCCCCAAGCGGTGCCGCACCACCCGCACGCCAAGCTCCTCGGCACGCGCCGCCTCCGCTTCCCAGGCGACGCACAGCTCCGCCAGGAACGTATTTCCGGGCGGCGAGCTCTCGGTGAGTTGCTCGTCGCCCCGATCCCCGTAGTAGTTGATGCCGGAAGCGCAGATAAGCGCCGCGGGACGCCGCTCCGCCTCGCGCATCGTTTCGACCAGGAGCCGCGTCGTGTCGATGCGTGAGGCTCGCAGCGCCTGCTTTACCGCCGGCGTCCACGCGTGATCGGCGATCGACTCGCCGGCCAGGTGAATCACGGCGTCCGCCGAACAGACGGCTGCCCGCCACTCCGCTTCAATGGCCTGCGGCCCGCTCCACGGCAGGCAGGAGACTCCAGGTCCCAGCACGAGGGCCGCGCGGGCAACGTCCCGCGAAAGCGCGGTAATCTCGTGGCCCGAGGAGACAAGCTGCTTGCATAGCGGCCGGCCGATGAATCCGGTTGCGCCGGTGACGACGATCTTCACGGTACCGTAGGTCCGGGGCTGGAGACTGTTGGCGCGGCGATCGGCCCGGCGCAGCGAGATTCTGCCATGTTCACACGCATTGACCCTCTCGACCCGTTCGGAGTTGCATTCGCCGGCACGCCGCCCGAGTCCTGTCTGACCGCGTCCAAGCGGAGCAGCAAGGCGCCAATCATCGCGGCAACCGGCGATAAGGTAAACTGTTTGTGTGGGCCGGGCCGGGCCGCGGCGATCGCTGCGGTAGCGCCGGCTCGCCGCGCGAAGCAGGTGTCCCGAGCCGTCGGAAGAACTGGCGGCTCGAGGGACGCGAGAGAGGAACGAGCGAATGATAGTGGTCATGGCGGCCCATGCAACCGACGAGCAGATCAAAGATGTCGAGCAGAGGATCGTCGATTGGGGCTATGGCGTCCATCCAATTTACGGCGAGGCGAGGACCGTCATAGGCGCAACCGGGGTGCCGGAGGCGGACAAGTCGCGCTACATGGAGTCGCTGGAGGCGCTGCCGTACGTCGAGCAGGTCATCGCGATCCTGCGTCCTTACAAGTTTGCGAGCCGCGAGATTCATCCGGAAGGCACCATCATCGACGTGAAGGGCGTCAAGATCGGCGGCAACCAGATCGCGCTGATGGCCGGTCCCTGTACCGTGGAGACACGCGAGCAGACCTGGGAATCGGCGAAGGCGTGCAAGGCCGCCGGCGCGACCATTCTCCGCGGGGGCGCCTATAAGCCGAGCACGTCGCCCTACTCGTTCCAGGGCCACGGAGTTGCGGCGCTGAAGATCCTCCGCGAGATCGCCGACGAGCTGGACATGCGCGTCATCACGGAGGTGATGGACCTGCGCAACGTAGACCTGGTCTGCCAGTACGCTGACATCCTTCAGATCGGCACGCGCAACATGCAGAATTACGATCTCCTGCGCGAGGTTGGCAAGGTCAAGACCCCCGTCTGCCTCAAGCGCGGCATGTCCGCCAAAATCGAGGAGTGGCTCCAGGCCGCGGAGTACGTACTGCTTGGCGGCAATCCGAACGTCATGCTCTGCGAGCGGGGCATCCGCACGTTCGAGACCTACACGCGCAACACGCTGGATCTCTCCGCCGTGCCGGCGCTAAAGGAGCTGTCCCACCTGCCTGTCATCGTCGATCCAAGCCAGGGCACGGGCCGGCGCAGCCTAGTTATCGCCATGACGAAGGCAGCAGTCGCCGTAGGCGCCGATGGCCTCCTCATCGAGGTCCATCCGCACCCGGACAAGGCGCTGAAGGACGGCGCGCAGTCGCTCACCTGCGAGAACTTCGGCAAGCTCGTCGAGGACCTCCACCCGATCGCCGCCGCCGTTGGGAGAACGCTGTGACGGCGGTGGCGCGATGGATACCGTCCGTTGAATAGCTTTGCGCCGGAGGAGTGCCACAGCCTGCTGCTCGCGGAGGT
>DATGJU010000517.1:0-11840 GCA_035295045.1 Chthonomonadaceae bacterium | reverse complement strand
TGGCGCCCGATGCGCGCCGGACGGCGAACAGCGTCCACGAGGGCGCCGCCGCCGCCCACGAAGCGCGCCAAGCGGCGGAGCGAGATACCGGCGCCCAGTGAGCTGCGGTAAAGGAACGACCGGCCCAGGCGGGCCGGTCGTTCTTTTGGTTACTCGATAAGAGGATGCCGAGGACAGGACTTGAACCTGCAAGCCGTGAAGCATACGCACCTCAAGCGTACGTGTCTGCCAATTCCACCACCTCGGCGCGCCCCGCGATCCCGTACCTGGGCTCTGGTAGGGATACGGGGAATCGAACCCCGGTTTAAGGACTGAAAATCCCTCGTCCTAACCTCTAGACGATATCCCCACATTCCGGCGCGGGCCGGAAAACGCACTCCTATTATATCGGCCGACCCGCCGTTTGTCAAGACGCACCGAGCAGTCGGCAATCGGCAGTTGGCAACCGGGAATGCAGTAAACACTGCGGATTGCGTTCCGCCACTCTCTTACCAGCGACGCTGCTTCGTCGCCGCGTCCTGCATCGGGTAGCGCTCCAGATACTCTTCGTAGGTGCCGGGGAAGTCGATGATTCCCTCGGGCGTGAAGGAGAGGACCCGCGTGGCGGCATCGGAGATCAGGTCGCGATCGTGCGAAACAAGGAGCACCGTGCCGGGAAAGACCGAAAGCGCCTCGCCGAGCGCGTTGACGGACTCCAGGTCCAGGTGGTTGGTCGGCTCGTCGAAGATCAGGACCGGGTGCTTCTCCAGCATCAGTTTCGCCATGAGCAGGCGCGCGGTCTCGCCGCCCGACAGATTGTCGGTCTGCTTAAGCGCCTCGTCGCCGCTAAAGAGCATTCGTCCCATCAGGCCGCGGACAATCTGCTGGTCGCCGTCAGGCTCGAACTGGGAGATCCAGTCCAGCGCAGTCTCGCCGCGCGGAATCCCCTCCTCTGCGTTCTGCGGATAGTAGCCGTGCGTCATCCCGTTGCCCCACCGGACCGAGCCGGCGTCGGGCGTCACCTCGCCGATCAGACATCGGAGCAGCGTCGTCTTTCCAACGCCGTTCGATCCGATGATGGCCATCTTGTCGCCGCGCATGATCTCCAGGTTGAGTCCGCTGAAGATGTGACGGCCGTCATAGACCTTGCACAGGTCCTTCGCGATAATCGCCTCGCGGCCGGCGGGCCGATTCTGCTCGAATCGAATGTACGGTCGCTGGATATTGGAGCGCTTGAGCTCCGTCGGGGCGAGCCGGTCCATCTCTTTGCGGCGCGACTGAACCTGGCTGGACCGCTGTCCGGCGGAGAACCGCGACACGAACTCCTGGAGCTGCGCGATCTTCTTGGCCTTATCACGGTTCTCCGATTCGACACGGTTTCGCGCCTGCATCTTCTGCCCCACCATGTCGTCGTAGTTGCCGGGGTATACGATGATGGTGTCGTAGTCGATGTCCGCGATGTGGGTGCAGACGGCATTAAGGAAGTGCCGGTCGTGCGATATCACGATCATGACGCCGTCGTACTGCTGGAGGAAGCCCTCGAGCCAGTGGACCGATTCGAGGTCCATGTGGTTTGTCGGCTCGTCCAGAAGGAGCGCCTGCGGATCGCCGAACACGGCCTGCGCTAGGAGGACGCGGAACTTATAGTCGGTCGGAAGCGAGGCCATCAGGTCGCCGTGCTTCTCGTCGGGGATTCCGATGCCCCGCAGGATTTCCGCGGCGTCGATCTCCGCCGTGTAACCGTTCTCATCCGCGATGATCGACTCCAGCTCGCCCATTCTATCCATCATGGCGTCTGTGAATTCGGACGCGGAGCAGAGCTCGTTTCGCTCGGTGAGGGCGCTCCAGAGGGTCGGATTGCCCATCATCACGGTGTCGATGATGCGCACGGCGTCAAAAGCAAACTGGTCCTGCCGGAGAACGCCGACCTTTTTCGGCTTTGTCACCGTACCACGGTTTGACGGCTCGATGTCGCCGATCAAGATCTTTAAGAAGGTCGATTTGCCGGAGCCATTGGGGCCGGTTAACCCGTACCGGTTGCCGGGCGTGAATTTAACGGTTACGTTATCGAACAGGGTCTGCGCGCCGTAACTCTTAGATAGACCGTTGACAGTGATCATGCGATGCGTATTCGTCCTATCCTGGCCTGCCGCGCGCCGGCGAGCAACGTGGTATCTCGCCGGCGATCGGCCATGCAAAAAAACAGACGCGCCTGCATGCGCGTCGATGCTGCCCTCTATTATACCGCATCCGGCGGGACCGCGTCGGTCAGCCCAGCGCAGCGTCTCCCCGCTCGCCGGTGCGAATCCGGACCGCCTGCTCGACGGCCGATACGAAGATCTTACCGTCCCCTATCTCACCGGTCTTCGCGGCCTCCAGCACGATATCCACCACGTCTTCGGCGTGGTCGTCCGAAACCACTATCTCCAACTTCACCTTTGGGAGCAGGTTCACCACATAGGTGTTGCCACGGTACTTCTCAGTTCGGCCGCGCTGGTTGCCGTAGCCACGGACATCGACCACGGTCATGCCGACGACGCCGATCTCCTCCAGCGCCGCCTTCACGTCGTCGATCTTCATGGGCCGGATAACGCACTCTATCTTTTTCACTGTGTCGTCTTCACTGTGCAAGCGCCTGGATAACGCGATCGGCCATCTCCGTCGTGCCCAACGTCGTCACGCCGGGGCCGGCGATGTCTGCCGTGCGATGGCCGGCGAGGAGCACCTGAGATACCGCCTGCTCGAGGCCGCCGGCCGCCTGCTCGAGCCCGAGCGAGTGGCGCAGCATCAGTGCGCAGGAAAGGATCGTGGCGAGCGGGTTCGCAATGCCCTTGCCGGCGATGTCCGGCGCCGAGCCGTGAATAGGCTCGTAGAGGCCGAAGCGGCCGCGACCGCCGCCGCTCTCGTGCTCGCCAAGACTCGCTGACGGCAGCATGCCCAGGCTTCCTGTGAGCATCGAGGCCTCGTCGCTCAGGATGTCGCCGAACATGTTCTCGGTTACGATGACGTCGAACTGGCGGGGGTTGCGGACGAGCTGCATAGCGCAGTTGTCGACCAGCATGTGCGTCAGCTCGATATCCGGGTAGTCTTCCGCGACTTCGTTAACGACCTCGCGCCACAGGCGCGAGGTCTCCATGACGTTCGCCTTGTCCACCGAGCAGAGGCGCCGGCCCCGCCCGCGCGCGGCGTGAAATCCGACTCGCGCGATCCGGTCCACCTCGTTTCGCGTATAGACGCAAGTGTCGACGGCACGGTCGCCGCCGGCGTCGCGCCCTTTAGGCGTGCCGAAGTAGAGGCCGCCCGTCAACTCTCGAACGACGAGAATGTCCAGCCCGTCGCCGATGATATCACGCCGCAGCGACGACACATCGGCGAGGGCCGGGGAGAGTGTCGCCGGCCGCAGATTGGCAAAAAGGCCGAGATGCTTGCGCAGCGGAAGCAGCGCGCCCACTTCCGGCCGATGCGACACGGGCTGTACGGAGTCCCACTTCGGGCCGCCGACGGCGCCGAGCAGTACGGCGTCGCTGCGGCGGCATAGCGCCAGCGTCTCCGGAGGCAGCGGGTGGCCGGTCGCGTCGTAGGCGGCGCCGCCTATGAGGGCCTCCGTGGTCTGGATCGCAAAACCGAAGCGTCCGGCGGCGGCATGGAGCACGCGGACGGCCTCGCAGACGATCTCCGGGCCGATGCCGTCTCCGGCCAGCACTGCAATCTGGTAGGACATTTGACTTCCACTCTATCGCGCGCGAGCCGCAGCCTCCGCGGCGGCGAGGGTGTTCTTGAGCAGCATGGCGATGGTCATCGGCCCGACGCCGCCCGGAACCGGCGTGATGTGCGAGGCAACACCGCGGACCCCCTCGAAGGCTACGTCCCCCACGTCTCCGCTGCGGCCGGGGACACGATTGTAGCCGGCGTCGATTACGACGGCGCCGGGCTTGACCATGTCCGCGCCGATCAACTCCGCTCTGCCGACCGCGGCCACCAGAATATCGGCGCGGCGCGTCACGGCGGCGAGGTCGGGAGTGCGCGAGTGGCAGATCGTAACCGTCGCGTTGCGGTTCAGGAGCATCATGGCCACGGGCTTGCCCAGGATAATGCTGCGCCCCACGACCACCGCGCTGCGCCCTTCGATCGGCAGCCTGTAGCGGTCCAGCAGCTCGATAATGCCGGCGGGTGTGCACGACGGGAAGCCAGGCTCGCCGTTGATCAGCCCGCCGAGGCTCATGCGGCTGATTCCATCGATGTCCTTGGCGACGGACACGCGATCCAGCACCGCAGGCTCGTGAAGCTGCTTGGGAAGCGGGTGCTGGACCAGGATGCCGCTGACGTCGGGGTTCGCGTTCAGCGTCTCCACGAGCGCCTCGGCCTCGGCCTGGGTCGCGTCGCTGCCCAGCCGGTGGACTGAAGAGTCCATGCCCACCCAGCCGCAAGCCTTCTGCTTCATCCCAACGTAGGTCTCGGAGGCGGGATCGGCTCCGATCAGCACCGCCGCGAGATGCGGCGCTCGCCCGTGCGCCGCGCGAAAGGCCTCGACCCCGGCCGCGACCTCGAACCGGATCGCGCGGGCCGTCGCGGTCCCGTCCAGAAGCACGGCGCCAGCAGGGCTCGACCCAGCCTGCCCGCTCATGCGGAAATCACCTCCAGGCGCGACGGCGACATCGCCAGTGCCCGATCTCGGCAGGGTTCCGTGCGAGTCGCGGAGCCACTCCGCGTTCGCCCTGCAACACCGCCATTCCGATTTCGCTCCGCAACCGCCCAACTCTTCGCGGCATTTACGGCAGTGTGCTGCATTCGACCCATGGCGTCTCGTCCCCTGTCTGCTCGTCCAGCTCGGCATCCGGGCCGGCGATCGGCGCTTCAGGAAGCAGTTCCGCGCCTCCAGGCCCCACGGGCGCGAAGCGCTCCGGCATGCGCGCGGCGATCGCGCCGAGAATGCCGTTGACGAACTTACCGGATTCCGCAGTGCTGTACTTTTTGGCCAGTTCGACGGCCTCGTTGATCGTGACGCTTGCCGGGATCGCCGGGAGATGGCTCAGCTCGAAGGCGGCCATGCGAAGGACGTTGCGGTCGACCGACACCTGGCGGTCAAGCGCCCATCCTATTTCCACAGAGCGCAGCATGGCGTCCAGCTCCGCGCCGTGCTCCTCGACGCCCTTGACCAGCTCATGCGCAAACGCTGCAACTCGCAGCCAGTCGCAGGCGTGCTTCTCGACTGCAGCGCCGGCCCGCGGCCAGCGCTCGGACATACTTGCGGTGAATCCTTTCCAGCGCTGGACCACGTACTCGTGCGTCTCGCGCATCTTCGCGCCCTGCGGCCTGCCGCGCCGCGCTTCGTTGGCGAAGGCGCGCATTCCGGCATCGGGGAGGCCCTGCTGCGCCCAGGCGAGGAAATCGGCGAGGCGCGTGCGATCGGCCGTCGTGAGCCCGTCGGACAGGCGGGCGGTGGGAGGCAGCGCGGCACGATCGGACGGCAGGTCAAGCGCGTCGGAGCCGTTCGGCGTCTGCCAGAGTGCCTCGTAGGAGTTGCGGCTGAATGTAAAAGTTACCTGGAGGCCGGCCCAGAAGTCGGACGCATCGAAGATCTGCGCGAAGCAGCCACGCAGCGCGGCTTCGACCGGGGCGGTGTAGTGCGGAACCGAGGCCGCCAGGTACCCCGTTATCGCGTCAACGAAGTACTCCTCAATGAGGGAGCCGTTCGCGACCTGCGAGGCGCGCTGGACGAACTCGCGGCGAAGCCGCTCCAGCGCGGCAGTCAGCGCCTCGTCCACCGGCATCTTGCCAACGTCGGCCTGGTACAGGATTTTCAGAGCCCACTCTCGGGCGAGCCTTCTTGAGCTTACCAACGATGCTGCTCCTGACAAAGTTCAAGGTCGGGGGTGGACTGCACCCGGGCCGAGGCGGCGTCCGCAGGTCTTGGGTGCTGCGCACGCGGGCATTCTGCTGGCGCGGCGACGTTAGCGTCTCCGCTCGGGAGCTGTCGGCGGAATGCCGATTCGCGGCATGCGGCGCACCCGTTTGGCCGACGGCTAACGCGCTCGGCGCGCCGGCCGCTTTGCGCGCGGCGGCCCGGCGCCGCTATCGGACGACCCTTTTCTCTCGCCGCCGGTAATCGGCGCGTCATCACCGGCGAGCGATTGACCAGCGAGGCTTGGCGCGCGCCGCCCACCGTCCAACGGACCGTCCGCAACCAGACGGGCCTCCAGCGCTCGGCGGATCATCGCGATCAGAACGCCGATGCCCATGACGATGACGCCGATCCAGACGAGATTGATCCACGGTTTATAGGTGATCTCCAGCGGGACGACCCAGATGCCCTTCGCCTGCGGCAGGCTGAACTCGACTTCGACCTGGCCGCTGCTGGCGCTCATTTTCTTCTGGTTGAGCATTACGACGCCCGGATTGCCGTTCTCATCGGCAAGCTGCGGGACGGCGCTGTTCACGTGCGTGAACTCGATGCCGGCGCCGTCGCTGCTTGGCGTCATGCGAAGGCTTGGATGGAGCGTGAGAATCTTGCCGTCCGGGCCCTTAACGGCGAGGGTCGCCACAAGGACGCGCGCGCCGTCGGTGTCGGCCTGCGGTTCGCTCCCCGCGTAGAAGAACGTGTACGGCCCGGCGGTCGCGGGCTGGCCCTTCGTGAGGTCCACGACTCCGTACGCGAACCAGGGATCGTCCGCATAGCCCACGTACAGATCGTGATCCCAGTACTTGTTGATGTGTGGCCAGCGGATTCGCTGGAGGGCGTCCTCAGAGCTCGCGTGCGCCATATTGTAGACGAACCACCGCGGCTTCGTGAGATACGTCCGCGACCCGTCGGGGCCGGAGACCATGTCGCTGGCGGGCGGAGTAACGCGGATTTCGGCCGCGTTGGTGCCGTCGAGGTCCGGGTGCAGTGGAAATGCCGGCGAGGACTTGCCGGTAAAGCGCTCGAAATCGAACTTGTATCCGAACGCCTCGCTCGGCCCGGCGCCTTCCCGCACGTCGATCTGCTTGGTCCGCTCGAACGTGTTCGAGACGATGATGCCGATCATCATCAGGCCGATGCCGACGTGCGCCACCCACCCACCGGCAGATAGCGGCTTGCGCGACCGAAATACCCGAAAGGCCAGCATCGCGTTCGAGAGCGCAGCCAGGAAGCCAAGCGAGGCGAGCGCCATGACGGCGACTCGCTGGACCGCGGGCGAAATCCATGCGTGCGTCTTCTCGATCCACGCTACGTCGTCCAGATGCGCCGCCGCCTGCAGGTCGCGCTGCCAGCCCATCACCAAGAACAGCATGACGAAGCCGAAGGCAAGCATCACGAACCAGGGAACGAGCATCTTCTTGAGGAAGGTCTCGGAGCTCGTCTTACGGTAGGCGAGCCATGGTACGATGCCCATGAGAAGCGCGCCGACCATTGAGAGCGGCAGCATCGCGCGGTTGTAGAACGTCGGCTTCAGGGCGGATGGCGCGCGGTGCGTCCAGCTCAGGAAGAGCGGCCAGGTTGTCCCAAACGTGACCACGGCGCAGGCCACGAGCATCAGGATGACGGCGAGGAAGAAGGCGAAGTCGCGAGAGAGCAGCGTGTCCCCCACTGTCTTGCGCGTCGGGATCGATCGGACGCGCCAGAGCCAGAGGCACAGGCCCAGCGCGCCGTACGCTATCAGCATGGCGACCATCAGAACGAGGCCGCCCTTTTTAATGTTGTCGAATGCGTGGATCGAGAGCATCTGCCCGTCCGGGCCGTTGCCCGCGAGCGCTCCGGAGCGCGTCAGGAAGGTGCCGACGAGAAACAGCCAGAATCCCAGCAGGCCGAGGAAGGTTGTCGTCCTCGCCATCCCGCCGCGGTCCTTCTGGACCACAAGTCCGTGCAGCAGTGCCGTAATAGCGAGCCAGGGGAAGAACGAGGCGTTCTCGACCGGGTCCCAGGCCCAGAAGCCGTGCCAGCCCTGCGTCTCATAGGCCCAGTAGCCGCCCATGAACAGCCCGACGCCGAGCGTGAGGCAGGTGAGCAGGGCGTAGGGCATCACGCGCGGCGTCCAGTCCTCGTAGTCCTTCCAGATGAGCGCGGCGACCGCGTAGCAAAACGGGACGAGCAGCGAGGCGAATCCGAAAAAGATCGTCGGTGGATGGATCGTCATCCAGTAGTTCTGGAGCGACGGGTGCAGGCCCTGGCCGTTGGGCGGGTACGGCAGAAAGCCGGGATTAGCCGCCAGCTCTGCGATCGACGCGCGTGGTGTGTGCGCAAACGGGCTCTGGTAGATCAGGATGGCCGCGAGGAACGCGAGCACGGTCACGAAGAACGGCATAACCCGCGCCTCGTAGCGTCCCGCCTTCCAGAAGACGAAGAAGCCAAGCAGCGCCGTCCAGGAGCCCCAGAGCAGGAAGCTGCCCTCCTGGCCGGACCACGTGGCGGCGAGCCGGTAGAAACCCATCAGATCGTTGCTGGTGTGCTCGAACGCGTACTGGAAGCGGTAAAAGCCGCCAACGGTCTTCGTGTAGACGATGATCCCGAGCAGCGCGAATGCGCTGAGCATCGCTAGCGCCGTGATCGCGTAGAGCGCCCGCGCCAGCAGGATCGGCTTACGATAGGCAGGCCGCTTCAGCGACAGTCCGTAGCCGCAGATCGTGAGGAGTGCAGAGATCAGGCAGACCCAGAGGGCGGCTACGCCTGCAACGCCAAGCCACATAAGGTTTCCTCGCTAGATTCCGGCAGACGCCGTCTGCTTGTAGACCGCCTTCTGGTCGTTGTACTTGGAGGGGCACTGGACGGCCAGCGAGTCGGAGACGAACACGTCGCGCCCGCCCTCCTTGCGGATGAAGCCGTGCGCCGCAAGGCCGGGCGCCGTGTCGAACGCGTCCGGCTTCGCACCATAGTAGACGATCTCGATCTCCTCCTTGTTCTGGTCCTTGATCCAGAACCGGAGGGCGCTCCTGGCGGAGTCGCGGACGATCGGGTGCGCGGAGTCGCGCAGGATCAGTCCGCGAATTTGGACCGCCGTGTTGGTCTTCCGCGCGGCCTTGATGTCCACGTAGGGCGTCAGATTGGAGCTGAAGGACCACATGGTGAAGGCCAGCGCAAGGCTGATCACGATGAAAGCGATTATGTACGCCTTATTCACAGGTCGTCCCTATCCTTCTCGTCCCGCTCGATCCGCGAGAGCCGTCGATCGATCTGCATAGCATAGACGAAGAGTCCGATCCACGTTACCATCGGCACCGCCATAATCAGCGCGAGGATCGTAGAGTGACTCAAGAAACAGCCTCCCGGCGTGAAACCAGTTTGATCGCCCGCAGGCGAAGCTGAAACAGCCAGACAAACACGAGCAGGAAAGCCAGGAATGCCGGATACAGTACCAATTTGTAATGCAGGCTCAGGCCTGACGATGTCTGCAGCGTGTCGGTAGGATGCATGCCCGCCAGCAGACGCGGGACCGCCCATATCAGGAACTGAGCGGGCACGACCGCCACTAGCGCGTAGACGGCGGAGAGCCGGGCACGGACCTCCGGCCTGCCCGCGAGCGCCAGGCGAAGCACTACGTAGCTCGCGTACAGCAGGAGCATTATGACGATTGACGTCTCGCGAGGGTCCCAGTTCCAAAATACGCCCCACTGGATACCGGCGAAGATGCTTCCGGTAATCGTCGCGAGCGTGCAGAACAGGAGACCCAGCTCCATCGCGATCGAAGACTTCGCGTCCGTCTCAAGATTGTTGTACCGGCTCGAAAAAAGGTACATGCCGGCGTACACGACGCCGATGAAGTAGCAAAGCGACGAAAGCACGGCGCTCGGCACGTGAAAGAACACGGCGCGCGCGTTGTCGCCGCCCTTGCCAAAGCCGGCCGCGCCATCCGCGATGAAGAACGCGCCGTAGATCACGTAGCACATCAGCGCGCCGCAGGCGTACTTCCACCATGCGCCGGGCACGCGCGCGGGAGCGCTGCTTGCAATATTGCGGCCGTTAGTCAGGTCCATACTTTTCCAGACGAGCTGCCACCGCTGCCGGTTCGCTGCGCTACTCCTCCCACACGAAGTGGAACGTCACCGCCGAGACCGCGATCAACAAAACACTGTAGCTGATCAGGCCGCCGAAATCCTTTATTGACTGAAGCGGCGTAACGTCGCCGCCGTACAGCGTATTTGCCGCGTTTAGAAGCATCAGCTCGAACACGATCAGCAGCGGCAGTCCGAGCGCGCCGAACAGTCCGCCCGTGCCCCTCGCCTTCGCGGCCAGCGCGGCGACGATCGTCGCTACCGCGCCCAGCCCGAGGCATCCCGCGATCATCAGGACCAGAAACTCTGCGATAGGGCCGGTATGCAGCCCGGTTATCAGGACATAGGCGGGCGTCGCGATCGCCGCGACACACAGCACCACGGCCAGGTTGAAGCAGAGCTTGCCCGCGTACACCGCGCCCGGCGCCATCGAGAGCCGAAGCGCAAGCGTTGTGCCGGCCTCCTCTTCGTGGACGAACGAATGGGCCAGACCGGCGAACGCCGAAAAAATCAACAGCACCCACAGCAGGCCCATTTTGCCGGGATCGTCCCACGCCGGCAGCATGTGCGCTCGGATCTGCTCGCTGGTGACCGCCTCGGGCAGCCGCGCCAGATCGACCGTGAGCGTCTCCTTCAATACCCGCGTTGCAAGCGCGATAAGCAGCAGCGCCGCGAACGTGAACAACCCCACCGAGCTAAGCGCCACGCGTGTCCGCAGCTCGGCGCGCACGTCCTTCAGGAACAGCGCCCGTGCCTGCGATGCCCAGCCCGCAGCATCGGGCTGCACGGCGCCCCGTATCACGCTCCGGGCCCCAGATGCACGCGGCGCGCGCTCCACTCCAGCTCGCGCGGCTCGTTTGTCGCGACGATGGTCAGTCCGCCGCCGGGGCGCATCTGCTGCGCCTTTACAATCTCTTCGACTATCGCGACGCCGTTCGTGTCCAGGTTCGCAGTCGGCTCGTCGAGCAGCAGGATCGGAGGATCGTGCAGCAGGGCGAATGCGTACTTCAGTCGCTGGCGCATGCCGGACGAGTAGCCCCCGACCGCGTCACGACCCCGTCCTCGAAGCCCCACGCGCGTCAGCAGATCCACGAGCATGGCGCGATCCGCCCGCACGCCGTGCAGCTCTGCGAAAAACTGCAGGTTCTCCGCGCCTGTCAGCTCGCGGTAGAGTACAAGGTCCGGCGCAACGTATCCGATGAGACGCCGGCGCTGCGCTCCGTTCAGCTCGGTTCCGGCGGCGCTCACGATCGCGCGGCCCGAGGTCGGGGTAAGCAGGCCGGCGATAATCCTCAGCAGCGTGCTCTTGCCGGAACCGTTCGCGCCGGAGACGACCAGGATTTCGCCCTCCTGCGCCGCCTCCGTTACGCCCTCGAAGACAGTCCGCGAACCGAATCTATGCGTAATCCTGTCAAGTTGAACGAACAGGTCCCACGCACTTACGGCGGCAGACTCGCGCGGCAAAATAGACGCTATTTCAACCTGTTTGGACATCTGTCGGCGCTCGATGTTACCTATTTGCTCGACGGCGCGCTGCCGTCATCCCAGCGGCGCGCCCTCTTGCCATCGAGCCGCACAATCCTGGATTTATTATACCATCGGGCGAGAAGGCTTGCGGGATGGCAGTACCTTCTTCCTGGTTGGGTGCGGCAGGATGTGGCATAATTGCGTAGTCCGGCGGGAGTTGTTTATTCTTCTCAGTTTAACAGGGGTTATTTGGATATTGAATCGCCAAATAACTCGCGATCGGGCGGTGGGAGCGGGCGATGAGCAAGCGAACGGTGGTCGCGGCGATGAGCGGAGGCGTGGACAGCGCCGTCGCCGCGACGCTGCTAAAGCGCGACGGGTATGACGTGATCGGCATAACCCTGCAGATTTGGCAGGAGCACGCCGAC
>DATGJU010000516.1:0-6292 GCA_035295045.1 Chthonomonadaceae bacterium | reverse complement strand
TACGCCGCAACCGGCGCGCCCTCCTGCAGCCCGCAGAGGCAGGCATGCGTGAAAACCAGCTCCCGGGCGCATGCCGCGAATGCGATCGTGACCGACTGCGGCGCCGCCCCGGCGCCGTCCCGGGGCAGGAACGCCGGCTGCAGCCGGCCGGCGAGCAGGACGCCAGTCATTCCGCCGCGGCCAGGCGCCGCAAGGAAGCCCCCTGCGTCCTCCGCGGGCGCGAGCGCCACGTTCGCCGCGTGGCCGAGGTCGATCCGCCACGCCCGCCGTCCGCGATCCGTCGCAGGGTCGCCGAGGTATGCGGCGCTGAAAACATCGGCAGCGTCGTAGGGCAGGAGGGACGTCTCCGGCAGCATGCCGTCCGGGGTCGCGGGACGCGGATGGAGCTCCGTGCCGGACCAGGCGTACTCGCCGGCGAGCACGAACGCCGTGAACTGCCTGTACTCCTCGTCCAGGAGCGCCTCCTTGCTGTCGTATCCTGCCCAGGTCGTCTGGATCGTGCCCATGGCGCCGTGCTCGATACAGGCGCGCGCCCAGCCGCGGATATTCTCCGGCGAAAACCAGGCGCAGCCGAGCACATCGTGGCCCGCGGCGCGGAACAGGTCCAGGCCGTTCCGCTGCTCGCTTCCTGGCTCGTACCGCCAGTCCGCCACGATCGCATCTTTGGGCAGCTCGGCGCGCATCCGCTCAGCGTCGGCGAGGCTCGGCGCGTTCGAGGCGACCATTTCGCGGCCGATCGCCGGATTCCCCTCCGTCCGGTAGAGCATCATGTCGGCCCAGAGGATCGGCGTCACGCCGCGGGGCCGGAGCCAGTCGGCGATGCAGGCCGTATCCTCCAGGAAGAGCTCCGTAACGCCCTTGGCGACGTTCTCCGGGCGTGCCGGGTACCTGCCGACCGTGTCGTAGCTCGGGACGTGCACCTCGTCGTGGCCGATGTGAAACCAGCGCGGCCTGAAGATGTCCAGCGCCTCGCCATAGACGCCGAAGAGGAAGGCGTAGGTTCCGGGGTTGCTCGCATCGTAGGCGTGCGGCGACTTAACATCCTCCGCCAGGTCGAGGTGCTGGCCGTTCTTGAAGATCCACTCCGAGTGGCCGAGCGAGTTGATCAGCGGTATCGGCTCCATGAAGCGATCGCGCGCGTAGGCGACCTCCTGCCGAAGGTCGTCCGGCTCCATGCTGAAGGGCTGCCAGATCTCGGGGTGGGACTTCCAGCGCGTGTACTCGCACTCGATCACGAGCGTGTTCAGCTTGTACCGTGCAAAGATGCGGTCGATCAGCTTGTGGTGGAACGGTAGCGCCTCCTTGCCGACGAAGATGTGCGCTGCCCGCATGCGGAGCGACGGCCAGTCGTCGACGCCGGCGCCCGCAAACCGCGGCGGGACGCGCCGTCCGTACGGCTGCGTCTCGGCAGGCAGGAGGAGCTGCCTCAGCGTCTGCAGGCCGTAGAACGCGCCGGCGGGGTCGTGGCCGATGACGGCGGCGAAGTGCGGCGTTACCTGGAGGGAGTAGCCCTCGGCATGCAGCTCTGCGGGAGCGGTCAGCGGAGGGGCGATCGTCCCCGCGCCCTGCACTATCACGAGCAGCCCGCTGCCGCTCCAGGGCGCGCCGGCCCGACTCTCGCGCCAGTGGACGCCCGTCCGCGCAGAAACCTCGTCCGCGAATGCCCTCGCCGCCCTGGCCGCGCGCTCGCCGGCTTCGCCGGGCGGCGTGAGGATCGTGAGCGGCAGCGTACCGCGGAGCGGCATCGCGTCCGCATTGTACGTAACGCGCTTTGGCTGCGGGATGATGGCGGGATGGCCGGCGCGATCGCGCGGGCTGGGCGGAGGGAGCGCCGCCGCCGCGGCCGGCCGGATCGTGGCCCGCACGCGAAGATCCCGACCGGATGGTTCGGCGGGCGCAGGCGCACCGCGACTCGGTGCGTCTACTGCCTCGGACGGCGTGCGCGGCGCCGGCGACACGGCCAGCGAGACCGTCAGCGTCCGCTCCTCGCCCGGCTTTAGCGCCACTGCGGGGAAGCCAAGCCATAGAACGCGGTCCCGCTGCAGGTAGATGTCGTTCCGGCCGTCGAGCAGGGCGGCCTGCCCGTCGCCGCCGGCCGTCAGCGTCAGATCGCCGTAGGCCGTCCCGGCGACGCGGAAGGCGGACCAGCCTGTTGCGATCGGGTTGTTCATTGCGCGGCCCGGCGCGGGCCGGAGCGGAATGCGGATGGTTTGCGCCACGGCGGCCGGCCCGGTCGCCTGTAACTCGGCGCCGAGCAGGGGATAGGCCCACAGGCGGGCGGCGTTCCACTCCAGCAGGGCTGGCTCCGGACCGTCCCATCGCACCGTAAGACGCAGCGCGACGCCGCTGTCCGCGCGGACCTCCATCCGCTGCACCGCTTCCAGCCTGGCGCCCTGAGCGGCGAACTCGTAGGCGGCGACATACGCGCGCCCGCCGTCGGAGAGCATCTCCGTCGACAGCGCCGCGCGACTGGAGCTCGAACTGAAGTAGCCGCGCTTGTAGTCGGGGCTGAACAACTGGATCACGCCGCCGCGGACGAGGGGGATATCGTCGAAATCGAGGAGCGGCCCTGCCCGATCGAGCCGGGCCGTCCAGCGGCCGATCTTCATCGGCGACGCGACGCCGGCCGGGGCTGCGGCGGTCTGGCCATTCGCAAAAGCGGCCGCCGTGACGAGCACGGCGGCGCAGAGCAACACGGCTGCAAATCTCATGCGAGTCGATTCGCCGGGGGGCGGCCCGGCTCCTCCGTGCTCCAGACGTTGATCGGCCGGCGCAGCCGATGCCGCGCCGGCCGATGCCGCCGAGGGGCCGGGAATCTAGACGCCGCCTGGGCGCCCGGCGCCGCCGCCAGGCCCGCGCCGGCCACCGCCGCCAGGTCCGCCGCCGCCAGGTCCGCCGAAACCACCGCGGCCGCCGCGCGGATGCTCCTTCTCATACTTGTCGATTATTGCCTTCTGGGGCGCGGTCAACGCGGCGAAGACCGCGTCATGCGTCTTCTGGCGGGTTTCCTGGAAGGCGCCGGCCAACGACTGGTAGTCGCCGTTTGCCGCCTTCATCTTCGCATCCATCTGCTTTTGCGATGTTGCGATCACGGAGCCGATACGGCTCTTCTGACCCGCAGTGAGCTTGAGAGAGCCCAGCGTGTCAGGCGGAATTCCGATCTGGCGAAGCGTGCTGATCTCCTTCACCGCGGCGGGCAACGCCTTCTTTTGCGCCGGAGTGAGCACCTTCTCGATACCGGCGTTGGCCTTGACTGCGGCCGCCTCGAACTTCTTCATCAGCGCGGGATCGAACGCGGGCCGCATGCCCCCGCCGGGCCCACCGGCGTTAGGTCCTCGGCCCGGACCGCCCGCGTTGGGACCGCGTCCCGGGCCGCCGGGTCCGCCGCCGCCGGGGCGCATGCCCGCCGGTATTAGCGCCTGGAGATCGCTCCGGAACCTGTCCTGGACGCCCTTGATGTCGGCCTGCTGCTTCGCGTTGAGATTGAGCTCCGCGGCCAGAGCGGGGATCGGCGTGGTCGCCGCGGTCGCGTTGCCGCCCATTCTGCGCAGGGCGCCGAAGCCGCCAAACCCGCCTCCGCGGCCCTGGCCGCGCCCGGCGCCGCCGGGCTGCATCGGCGCGCCGGGCCGGCCCGTGGGCGGCTGGGCTACGGCAGCCGTTGCTATAATCGCGGCAACTCCCGCTGCCAGGCCTATCGTACCGGCGCGCCTGGCGAGCGGCCGGCTATTCCCTGTGCTCATGAAAGTCCTCCCGATCTTGTGTAAGTTAGGTTTAATTGCGTTCCGGCGGTTGGCCGTAAATATAAACATCGCTGTTTTGCCGTAATGCGTAGACGAGGCTGAGGCCCGGCCGTTTCAAACGGCCGCACGAGCGATGTGCGCGCGACGGCCCTGGCCAGAATCTACCGTGGTGCGCCGCCGCGATCCCGTGAGCCCTGGCGACTGTGCAGGCTCGGCGTATGCGCGCGGCGTATACGCAAAAGCGGCAGAGCCTGCGAGGACTCTACCGCTTTCATAATGATACGTGCGCCCGTGAGGGCAAAAATTGCGGGAGGAAACCGTGGGATGTGGAAGGCTTTACCGGTTTTCTCCGAATCCCGATTGGGATTAGACGACTGTGGCCTCTACGGATTCGGCGTGCGCGTAACCCATTTCGGCGAGAATGTCATCTGGATCGGTTTCCAGCAGCTCCGCGACGGCGCGAATGAAATCCAGCGAGGGGCCTTCCGTTGTGGAGACCTCTGCGCTCCTCCACTCGACTTGATTGGTGTCCATGACTCATCGACCTCACAGGGGGTTTTTGCCGGACACGCCAATGTGCCCGTATATCACACACGGTAGCTAAAGTATATCACAGACTTCAAAATCGGCGCAAGCGAATCAACGCCTGTTTCGCGCTATTTTTTGGCTTTTCGCGGAGTTTTTTGCTGCCGTGGCCCAACCGCGCCGGAACCGTACGACACATGTCGTCCGGGTTGCGCGCTCAAGTAAGGCCGGCCGCTGAGAAGTCGCACGGCCGTGCATCACGTGGGGCAGTATTACGCCGGCGAAACGTCCTCGGTCCAGACCACGAACCGCTTCAGATCCGCGACTCCGAACGAGGTCGTGAGCGCCACGTCGACGGCATCGCGGCCCGTGGCCATCAGGATCCGGCCGATGCGCGGCCGGTTGTTGCGGGCGTCGAAGTCGTACCAGCGGCCGTCCAGGTAAACCTGAAACCAGGCGCTGAAGTCCATCGGGTCCGGGGACGGCGGAACGCCGATGTCGCCAAGATAGCCGGTCGCATAGCGGGCGGGAATGTTCATGCAGCGGCAGAGCGTGATCGCCAGATGCTGAAAGTCGCGGCAGACGCCGACGCCCTCCTGGTACACGTCCCATGCGCTCTTACTGGGGTGCGTCTGCATATAGTCGAAGCGGACGTGACTGTGGACCCAGTCGCAGATCGCCTGTACGCGCCCCCAGCCCTCTGGCACGCCTCCGAACCGCTCCCACGCGATTGCGCTGAACCTGTCCACCTCGCAATAGCGGCTCGCGAGAAGGTATAGCAGGGTGTCGTCCGGCAGCTCCGCCACCGAGTGCTGCGGCGCCTCCGGCGCGACGATATCCGGCCGTCCGGTATCTTCCAGCAGGCAGTCGTTGGTGAAGCGGAGGCGGCCGGCCGCCGCGTTCACGCGGCCGCACCGGTTGCCGAAGGAATCCCAATAGATGTGAACGGGGGTCGCCGGCTCGACCGTCAGCTCGTCCGGCTTGAGCAGCGCGCGCGCGACCGATGGATGAGTATAGAGCATGCAGGTTACAACGCAGGGCGCCGGCAGCTCGAACTCGATATCGAAACCGAAACGAATCAGCATGTTTTGACCTATTCCAGGAAGCTGGCTTCCCGCCACGCGAGGGAGCGACGCGGCGCGGCGGACGCGCGGGCCCCGTGTTGTTACGCGGCAGAGACCGCGGCGTTAGCGTGGGCGCGCGCCGCTCCATTTCTACGGCTGCCAATCTTCGCGTAGGCAAATTCCGGGCCGCGAGGTATCCTATGCCCGACGGCCGTCCGGAGGCGAGAACCCGGTCGCCGTACATAGGGAGAGCCTATTGACCTATTGCGTTGGGATCATGACGCGCGAAGGCGTGGTAATGGCTTCGGACTCGCGGACGAACGCGGGATACGATCAGGTGAACGTTTGCCGCAAAATGCACACCTTCGTCACGCCAAGCGAGCGCGCCCTTGTCATACTTACGAGCGGAAGTCTGTCGCTGTCTCAGTCCGTGGTGACGATGCTCCGGAAGGATTTCGATCGCGGAGAGGGATTGGCGAAGGCCGAATCGATGTACGATGCCGCCCGCGCGGTGGGCGACCAGGTCCGGCGGCTGTCGGAGCTGGACCGGGAGGCGCTCGCCAGGGACGACTTTTCGTTCAACGTAAACCTGCTGTTGGGCGGCCAGATTCGCGGCGAGGCGCCGAATCTCTACCTAGTCTATCCGCAGGGCAACCCGCTGTGCGCATCGGAGGAGTCGCCCTACCTGCAGATCGGCGAGTGCAAGTACGGCCGCCCGATCCTCGACCGCGGAATCCGATTCGGATACACCACGCTCGAGGAGGCCGCGAAGTACGCGCTCATCTCGCTGGACTCCACGATGCGCTCGAACGTCACGGTCGGGCCGCCGATCGATCTGCTGATCTACGCGAACGACTCCTTCTCCGTCGAGCGGTACCGCCGGTTCAGCGACAAGGACCCCGACCTCCTCGAAATCCACGCCCGCTGGGAGCAAGCGCTCCGCAGCGCCGTCCAGGACCTGCC
>DATGJU010000515.1:0-6337 GCA_035295045.1 Chthonomonadaceae bacterium | reverse complement strand
AAGTCTCGGCGGCTTTGGTTATCGTTGGGCATGGTTCATTTCCTCGCGTGCTACGCAATCCCCGGGTACACCGCGCGATCCGGAATTGCGATCTGATGGCTCGACTGGGTCGCGTCCGAGGGTATCCCGTACGCCAGGCGCAGCGCTCGCGCTTAGTAGATGAGCTGGAACTCCGGCAGCATCACCAGCGCCCAGAGCAGGTCCTCGACGCCGTCGCGCGACGCCGGCGCCCCGACCGCGCGTAACGCCGCCGCCTTCTCGGCGGGGGCCGGCAGACGGTCGAGCGCCTGGACATACAGCCCGTTCACCAGGCTCTCCGGCGACTTCGCGGAGCGTGCCAGAGAGTCTGCGCCTGTCGACAGCATTCCCGCGAGCGTCTGGCCATTCGTCAGCTCCAGTGCCTGCAGCGTCGTCGCGACCGTCGCGCGCTGCGTGACGACCTGCTCGCGGTTCGGGCGGTCCAGTGCTCGCGTGAGGGCATCGGAGGTTGCGAGCGCCGCGCGCCCGCGCAGGAGCGATTCGTCGCCGACGATCACACAGAGCTGGACAGAGGTCTTCGAGCCGGGCTGCTCGATCGCGCCTGCGTCGGGTCCGGCCGTGGCCCGAAACCGTGTCGCCCCCACCGGCAGGTCGTAGGTCAAGGCCGAGTTCGCGTGAACGCCGATCCCGTTCGCATAGGTCCTGTCCGCCAGCCGAAGCGGCTTCTTCGCCACGCTGCGGTTCAGCTCCACCTGGCCGAATCCGGTGCTCGCCGCGCGGGGCTTGAGCGTCGAGAGGCGTATCTCGCCGCCAGGCGTCACCACGCGGGCGTCGGCCCAGTCGGCCCAGTCGAAGCTGTTGCCGTCGCCGGCGTCCCCAACGACGAGCAGAAGCTTCGTTGCGCCGGAGCAGTCCACGTCGATGTCGACGGAGCCGTAGCGCATGACGTCGCTCTTATACTTTACGGTCGCATGTGTGTTCGACGGAAGCTGCGGCTCGCCGTTCACGAATCGCACCTGCTGCGCCGGCTGCCGCCAGCTTCCGGTGAGTGTGGAGACGGCATCGACGAACTGCTCGGCGGACATGCGCTTGACGGCCGGACCGGAGAAAACGAAGTTGGAGGCGCGCTCGGACTTGAGCGTCATGACCGGTCGCTGATAGGCGCGCGACGTAGCGATCTGGAGCATCAGCCGGCGCAGATCGTAGCCGTTTCGCGCAAAGTCGTCGGCGAGCCAATCGAGCAAGTCCGGATCCCAGGGCTTACGGTCCATGTCGTCGTTCGGCTCGACAAGACCACGACCCATCAGCTTCGTCCAAATCCGGTTTACGACCACGCGGGACAGCCTGCCGTCGGCCGGATTTGTCAGAATTGCCGCGAGCTGCGACCGCTGGACCTGCTGGGGCGCGCTGCTGTCAATCCCGCCAAGCTCCGGGAAGAGGAATTTGACGGGAGCGGTCTGGCCTGTCGGCTTGTCGCATCGGACCATCTGCAGCGGCTTGCCGGCGTAAATCCCAGCCATGCCATATGCGTCAGCGAGCTTCCAACTGCTTATAAAGCTGTTGTGGCACGACGCGCATTTGAGGTTGATGCCAAGGAAGACCTGCGAAATGTTCTGCGCCGCCTGCATCTCCGGCGTCTGACTGGCGTTCACCACGCCGCGCCAGACAATGCCCTTGACGAACCCCGCCGATTGCGGCTTCGGATCGACCAGCTCGGTGACAAAGCGATCGTACGGCATATTGTTCTGCAATGCCGTATAGAGCCAGTCCGATATCTGGGCCCGGCCGCCGTCAATGTAGCCGGTACCCGCGTAGTCGTTGCGAAGCATGTCGTTCCAGAACGACAGCCAGTGCTCGGCGTATCGCGTTCCGTCGCCAAGCAGACGGACGACGAGCCGCCGCCGCTTGTCCGGCGACTGGTCCGCGACGAACGCGTTGAGCTCGCTCTCGGTGGGAAGGGTTCCGACCAGGTCCAGCGTCACGCGGCGCGCATACGTGCGATCGTCGACGGAAGCGGCCGCCGGAACCTTGTGCTCCGCGTAGTAGACCGCGAGAAGTCGGTCGATCGGATCCGTTGCGCCCACCTTCGGGTCGGCTGGAGGCAGCGCGACGTGGCGGGGGCCGAGGACGGCGTGCCAGGCTGCCGCAGGCGCCGATGCCGGCGCCGGCCTGGCGGCGGCGCGTGATCGGGCCGGCTCGGTCCGATCGCGGCGGTCCGCAGCCGGCCCAGGCGCCGCCCCGGCCCTTGCGAACTGCGCGACCACCGCGCCTAGTGTCGCGACCGCAACCGCAAACCCGCGCGCACAGTTGGAGAGCAGATCCCTGCGGCTATGCATAGTTCGTTGCTTCCTAGACTTCGAGCCGCCGATTTACGGCTTCCGAATTACCGTGACGCGGTAATTGTACCCTGCCCCGCCGCGCGCCTCGGCGTCCGTGATATCGACGTAGTAGGCGCCGTCCGCGGGGACGCGGAAGACGATTTGCCGGTCCCTCTTCTTGTCGCCGGTGGAGAGCGCCAGCGTATTGTGGCCGCTGTCGCGGACGCGCAAAACAGGGTCGAGCAGCGACCCGGCGCGCCCCGCGAGGAGGGAGATGTTCCAGAATTCGCCGGCGTGGGCGTCGAAGCGGATCACATCCGCGGTGTCGGCATCGAGCTGCCCCTCAACGGCGGACGACGGGCCGGGCAGCGGCATCGCGGTCGCGAATGTCGATGCGGGCTTTCGGATCTGCGCCTCGACGACCGTCGCGGGTATGACGCACAGGCTGGTCTTCAACACGCTTTTGTCCGGCTCGCTAAGCACGAGCTCGAACGTGTCGCTCGGACACGAGGCCGGCACTGTCACCTCAATGGCCGCTTGCGTCGCGCCGCGGCTCTTTGTCTTGGCGTCCGTAGGCCCGGAGGCCAGAACCTTGACCGAAAGCGGCGCCTTCACCGTTGCGGTCACAGGAGCCAGGCCCTCGCCGTATATCGTGACCGTGGTTGTACGGCCGGCCGGCACGCCGAGCGGCGTCACGCTGTTGATCGCGGGTTTGGGCGTATCGGCCCACGCCGCGATGGCCGTGAGGGCCAGACAGCAGGCGATCCATCGGGCCGCATCAAATCGGTTCGACTTGCTTGTTCTCAACACTTCACCGCGGTGCTGTCGGCCGGCGGTCATCGCTTCGAGTCCGCGGCCGGCACGATGCGCACACCCTGGGGCGAGAGCGTTACGATCCGCCGGGGCTTGCCGTCTTTGGCGCTCCAGAGCACGACGCGTCCCTCCTGCGTTCCGGCAGCGACGGTATCTCCGTCTGCGCCGACCGCGACGGCATAAACCCAATCGCCGGCATCCTTCCACTCGCGCCGGGACGACGCGCCGTCGCCGCCGAACAGCCTGACCGTGCCGTTCGACGCCCCGAAGGCGAGCAGCTTATCGTCCGGACTGAAGGCGCAGGAGTTGATTGCGTCCCCCTCGCCGAGCGACCGGAGCGGGTTCTCCATCTTGCCGGGATCGACCTTCCAGACGCGCAGCGCCTTGTCCGCGCCGGCAGTCGCCAGCAGCGTGCCGACGGAGTTGAATGCGACGTGCGTGACGGCCTCCTGGTGCGCGTTCAGCGTATCGGTCCGCCGCCAGGTCACGGCATCGAACAGCTTCGCCGTCCGATCGCCACTGGCGGTTGCGAGCAGCTTTCCGTTCGGCGAATACGCGACGCCGAAGACCGTGTCCGCATGGTCCTTGATCGTGTGGAGGAGCCTTCCCGTGGCCGCGTCCCAAATGCGCGCGGTCTTGTCGAGCGAGCCGGTGGCAATCTCCATGGAGCCTGGCTTCCAGGCCACCGCGCAGACGACCTCCAAGTGGCCGACGAGCGTCTGCATCGGCCGCCAGCGCTCCGTGTCGAAGATCAGCACCTCGCCCGGCAGGCCCGGCACGCCCCCGGCCGCCGCGAGCCGCGAGCCGTCGCCGCTCCATGCGAGCGCCTGCACCTGGTCGGCAGGACCGGGAATGGTGCGGAGCAGCTCGCCGGTCTTCGGGTCCAACAGGCGGACGGCGCGGTACCCGCCGGCCGCGAGCTGCTTTCCATCGGGCGAGAACGCCAGCGCCGTAACCGGGGCGGCATGGACGGCCACCGGCGCGGAACGGAGCGCCGGAATCGAGGGACTCGCCGGACCAGCGGGCGCGTTCATCGAGTCGACTCTTGCGCCCTCGTCGATCCACCGGCGGATTATTGCGATCCGGTCGAGATCGACGGCCCCGTTCGGCGGCATCTTCGGCTTCATCTCGCCGGTCAGGTACTGGACCAGCAGGCTCTTCGCGCCTCTTCCGGCAGTAAGCGCCGCGCCGTGGCGGCCGCCTGCGATAAGGCGCTCCCGCGTCTCCATCGAATAGCCGCTCGCTGGATTCGGACCGCTGTGGCAGGCCCAACATTGCGCTCGCAGTAGCGGCAACACCTGGCGGCTGAAGCTGACCGGCGGCGCCCCGCGCGCCGGCAGCGACATGACGGACAGAAGGAGGATCAGCGTGGAGAGCGCGGCCAGCGGTCTGGTGGGTTCAGCGCCGCCAGAGCGGGCGCACCGACGAATCGCGGGCCGTCTCACGAACGGCGTGGAGAGACGAGCAGATGGTCCGCGCCCCTCGCGGGGAATCGTTCCGTTCCGGCGATCCGGCCGAAGCCCGGGCCTATGGTTCGGCATTCTTGCGCGGCACGCCGGGTGCAGCCGGGCGGCTATCCGGTCCATAGCTCCTTGATCGGCTCGCACTCGGGCAGGATACGCACGGGGCGGTTCTGCGGCGTGTAGAGAGCCTTGCCATAGTCGATGCCGAGCGCGCTGTAGATCGTCGCGGCGACCTCGGGCGGGCGAACGGGCCGATCCGTAACGTACTCGCCCCGCTCGTCGGTCGTACCGATTACCTGGCCACCGCGAACACCCGCGCCCGCGAACAGCATCACGCCGGCGTTTCCCCAGTGGTCCCGGCCGTTGTCCTTGTTGATCTTGCTGGTGCGTCCGAACTCGCCATACATGGCGACGAGCGTATCCGCGAGCAGGCCGCGCTCCTTCATGTCCCGGAGCAGCGCGGCGATGGAGCGGTCGAACTTCGGAAGGCTATTGTCGCAGCCCTCGAATATCTTGGCGTGCATGTCCCACCCGCCCTGGCAAAGCAGGACGAAACGGACGTTCGCCTCAACCATGCGCCGCGCCAGCAGCGCCTGGTTGCCCCAGAAGTCGCGGCCGTAGGCGTCGCGGATCCGATCCGTCTCTTTCGAGAGGTCGAACGCCTGCCGCGCCTCCGAGGAGAGGACCATCTGAGCGGCCCGCTGGTAGAAGGTGTCCATCGACGCGAGCTGATCGGATGCCTCGACCCGCCTGGCGAGGCTGTCGATCGCCCTCAGCATCCCCTCACGGCGATTCAGCCGGTCCTGCGGCACGTCGGCGAGGAGCGAGAGATTCGGGACCTTCCAGTTGGCATCGCCGCAGTTTCCGGATTTGAACGACTCGTACCGCTCGCCAAGCCAGGCCGCCTTGCCCAACTCCCAGGTGAACGAATGGTTCTTGGGGATGGCGACATAGGGCGGCAGCGTGTTGAGCGGCTGCGTCTCGTGAGTCACGATTGCGCCGATCGACGGATAGTCGCCGCCCTGCATGACGCCGTAGTTGCCGGTCAGCATCCACTGCGCCGCCGTCTCGTGGTGGTCGCTGCCGGTCACCTGGGACCGGCACAAAGCGAATGTGTCCGTGAGCTTGGCCAGCTCCGGCATCATGCTGGAGAACTTGACGCCGGCGATCCCGGTCGGGATGGTCCCATACTTGCCGCGGATCTCCTGCGGCGCATCCGGCTTCGGGTCGAAAGTGTCGTGGTGCGTGATGCCGCCGCCGAGGTAGATGAGAAGGACGTTCTTCGCGCGCGCCCTGGCCGCTTCGTGGCCGGCCGCCTGCGCCGCCTCGAGCCGGAGAAGGTCCGGCAGCGTGAGGCCAAGAACGGAGAGCGCTCCGAGCCGCAGGAAGTCGCGGCGCTTCACGCCGCTGCAAAGCGTCTCGAAGTTACCCGAATCGATGTCCAGCATTGCGGTCCATCCTCGTCAGAGCGGCAGTACGACGTATTGCAGATTATGACACGCGCATCCGCCGTTTGTCGCGGCGCAATCGACGCGCCGCGAAGAGGGCGGCAGGTTTGGCGCGCCGGCGCCGGGCTGCGGCCAGGCTACGGGACGGCGGTGGAGCGTAGGGAACCGGCTTTCTTCGCACGGAGTTGGCGGGCACGGAGGCCCGGCGAGCGAACCGGTCAGTGGTCGAACAGGAACTCCTCGCTATTTATAAGGGCCCAGAGCGCGTCCTGGAAGCCCTCTTCGCGCTTGGGCGCCTGCTTGATCGCGGGCAGCA
>DATGJU010000514.1:0-5457 GCA_035295045.1 Chthonomonadaceae bacterium | reverse complement strand
GGCCGGCTGCCCTGCTCCCGATGCGTCGGCGGCGCTCGCCTTGCAAACGACGCCCACAGCGCCCGCGCGGATCGCCCGGCAAGGTCATCGACCCGCACGCGCTTGAGACTACGGAACGGGAGTGAGCAATGAAGAGCAAACGCCAGGCTCGGAAACGCGCGGAACCGCGCGGACGGGCTCGTGGCGCAACGGCAGCGCGAGTGGCTTTTAACCACGGGGTTCACGGTTCGAATCCGTGCGAGCCCATACGAGAGATAGAGCGAGCGGGGGCATCTGCCTAACGGTCAAGGGAACCGGCTCTTACCCGGAAGATCGAGGTTCGATTCCTCGTGCCCCCATTTGGGTAGTTGGTAGTCGGTAGCTGGCAAGTGCATTTTCCAGCTATCGACTACCAGCTACCACCTTCCAGCTACCTGTCTCAGGCGTTCCTCCTGCTCGGCGAGGAGTGCGAGGATGGCGGCGTCGCGATCCGAGATGGGCGCGTGGGCGCCCGTCGGCGGGTTCGCCTCCAGCCACGCCAGCGTGGTCTCGATGCTCGCTCGCAGCGAGACCGCGGGCCGGAAGCCGGTATCGCGGGCCAGGGCATCGAGCGCGTAGGCGCGGTGCTGGGCAAACGGAGCATTGCCGGGAAACGCCGTGAGATAGACGGTGGATGGGAGCGATGCGACGGCGAGCGGCATGCCGAGCGCCTCCGCGATGAGCTCGTAGTAGCGCCGCGTGGTCACGGCCTCCGGCCCGGCGATGTTGTAGGCCCGGCCGATGGACTGTGGCGCTCCGATCACCGCCAGCGCCGCGCAAGCGATGTCGGTGCGGTCGGCGGGCTGGATCAGGAGCGCGCCGCCGTCCAGCAGGACGACGGGCTCGCCGCGGCGGATTCGGGCTGGCAGCACCGGGTCGCGCCCCTGCAGCGAGCCTGTGCCGAGCAGCCCGCCCGGCCCCATGATGTGCGGCGGCCGGAGCACCGTGGCCGGCAGGCTGCTCGCGGAATCGAGCAGAACGTCCTCGGCGGCCGCCTTCTTGCGGCCATACTCCGTAGGCGCGTTTCGCTCCTGGCTCTCCGCGATCGGCAGCCGCCGATGCCCGACCGAATAGACGAAGTCGGTCGATATCATGACCAGCCTGCCCGCGCGCCCCGCGAAGCAGGCGATATCCTGCCGCGCCTGCTCCGGCGTGAAGCAGATCGCGTCGATCACCGCGTCGAACTCGCGCCGGCCGATCGCTTCCGCCAGCTCGCCCGGCGCATCCCGATCCGCCACGATCTGCTCGACGCCGGCCGGCAATGGCCGCGACCGGCGGCCGCGCGTCACGATCGCCACGGCGTGGCCCGCGGCGGCACTCTCCTCCACTAACGCCGACGAGAGAAACCCCGTTCCGCCGATTATCAGTATCTTCATGCTAGAGATTATCGCTTCATTCGCGGCCAACGCCTATTCGCCCCGCCAATTTCAGTACTGTCCGCCGACCTGGCGGCGATCCCCACCCAAGGAAACACCCGTCTTCCACAACCGCCATGGCAGCGCAACAGAATATCAAGAAGCTGAACATCCCCGCACCCAACGCGCCGCATGAAGGCCGCCCACCAGCACCTACATCCCACACACCACCAGGAACCAGGAACCAGCAACCAGCTACCAGCTACCAGCGTCCAGCCGCCCCCAACCCGGCGGGGAGCGGATGGACGTTGGGATGCAGGGCGTGCGCCAGGATTTCGATGCTGTCCACGAGGCGGGGCCCGGGCCGGCTGAAGTAGGAGTTGCCGTCCGTGACATAGACGCGGCCAGCCCGGACCGCCGGCAGCTCGCTCCAGCCCGGCTGGCGCTCCAGGATCGGCATGTCCTCGAGGGCGCGAGCCCGCGGGAAGCCGCAGCAGGCGATGAAGAGCACGTCCGGGCGCGCGTCTACGACCTCGGACCAGGCGGTGGTCCGCGACGGCCGGCCCGCCGATCCGAGCACGTCGATGCCGCCCGCGATCTCGATCAGCGCCGGGTTCCAGTGGCCGCCGTTGAAAGGCGGATCGATCCACTCGAGGAAGGCGACGCGCGGCCGGTCCTCGGCCCGAATCGCGGCCGTCCGGTCCGCCACGGCCGCGATCCTGCGGCGCAGCGTCGCGACAGTGGCCTCCGCTTCTGCCTCGCGGCCCGCGATGCGGCCCAGCGTCAGCAGGGTTTGAAGTACATCCTCCAGCGACTGCGGCTCCAGGTTCACCACGCGCGGCCGCCCCGGCAGCGTGCAGGCCGCGGCACTTACCTCCGCCTCCGCCACGGCGCAGACATCGCAGAGCGCCTGCGTCACGAGCAGATCGGGCCGGAGCGCCTCCAGCGTCGGCATGTCCAGCGAGTAGAGCGCAAGCGAGGTTGCCAGCCGCTCGCGGACGAGCGCGTCGATCTCGCGGCTCGTCGCATCGTGGGGAATGAGCGTCCGAGTCACCTTCGGCAGCGACTTCACGAACGGCGGATAGTCGCACTCATGCGTCACGCCGACAAGGCTGTCCGCCAGGCCTAGCGTGCAAACGATCTCCGTGGCGCTCGGCAGCAGCGATACGATCCGCATAGCGGTTCCTCCGGCGATCTATAATGGCGCGGTGCAAGACGACGCGGGTCCGCCAGACCGGTCCCGCTGGCCGGATGGGGGAGATTCGGCATAGTCGGAAATGCCGCGCCGGCGAGCGGCGGCGTGCCGCAGAGCCCGGCTTGCCGATTCTAGGCCGCGCTGTCGCCGGCTTCCGGCCCACGCCGATCGGGCTGGGCCGCGCGCGGTACGGCCTCCCAATCGTATGGGCAGTTGCGGCAGCCATTGCCGCAGCAGTACCCCCGGTCGAGCAAAAACGCGCGGGTGAGCGCCCCGTCGGCATCGAAGATCGAGGCCGACGCATCGGCGACTCTCCGCGCGGCCACTGGAGCGCCGCCGTCCGCGGTCGGCCCTGCGATCGGCGTAGACTGGCGGTCCGCGGCAATTTCGTCCGATCGGTCCGGTCGTTCCGATCCGTTGGAGGCGCCGGGCGCCGCTGCGCCGGAAACCGCGCCCTCCGCGGGCCCGGCAGGCTGCAGATCCGCGAAGACGAACCCGTCACGCTCCACCACCTCGCCGGCCGCCAGCTCCAGCGCTCCGCGGAACATCGGGCCGGCGTAGGCGCATGTGTGGAACTCGCCGCACTCGCCGCAGGGATCGACGTCCGCCGGCAGATCCGCGAGCAGCGCCGCGTCGAACTCCCGGCCGGCGAACGAGGCCGGCAGCCGGCGCGGATCGACGCAGGTGAGCACCGCGCGCAGCCCGCCCGCGATCATCCCCTCCGCCAGCTCGCGCGTCGGGCGGCCCCAGAGCGGAAAGATCGGCTCAAGGCCGGTTCCGGCCAACTGCCGCTCGCGGTAGGCGCGCACATCCTCGAGGAACAGATCGCCGAACGCGATGTGGGTCACGGCGAACCGCTCCCGCGCGTCGGCGAGGGCGGCCAGCACCGCCGCCTCATACTCTGCGTTGGTGCAGGGCCAGGGCAATGGCACGGCGACAAGCGGAAGGCCCGCGGCCGCCGCCTGGCGCTCCAGAACCGTCCGCCGCACGGCGTGCATCGCAACGCGGTCGAACTCCCGATTGACGGTCGTAACCAGTGCGACGACCTCGACGCCGGACAGCCGCAGCGCGTGAAGCGACCAGGCCGCGTCCTTTCCGCTGCTCCAGGAGAGCAGGGCGCGCGTCGCCGGCCGCTTGTTTGTCAGATCCGCAGGCGTGTCAGCCGCCATCCTGTTCCTTTCGGTCTCGCAAAGCTCCTGCTCCGCGCACGGGCCAGCGTGGCCAGCAAGTAGTGAATCCATGCCCTGGGGCATCCGGGCATCGTACTTTCTGAGGGCCAAAGGCGGACGTCCGTGCTCCGGCAGGCCCGCCTCCGCGAGTTAGTCGGTGCGGTTTCTGGCCGCCTCGCGCTCCATCTCCTTGAGCGGCTTTTCGGCGTGTTTCTCCGCGCGCTTCACGTTCGAAACGTCCGGCCCCAGGCTTCTGACGTGGCTCGCAAGCCACCAGCGGAGCAGGGCGAACACGGCCAGCGCGGCGCCGACGCAGACCACCGCGCCGACAAGGTAGCCCAGCAGCGCGGAGAGCAGCCAATACGCCACAATGAGCCCGATCACGATCGCCGCGATCCGTATTGCGAGACTCATGGCGGCTTGCCTCCTTCGCATGTGCGGCTAGCGGCGCGCCGGCCCCGCGACCGCTTCGGCGATCTCCGGCCGCGGCGGCGGCAGTTCGGCCGTCGCCTCCGCGGAGCGCGCCGGGCCTACCGGTGCGCGCGGGACGCAGGCATCGCTGGCCTCGCCGCCGTCGTCCGGCCGGTCCAGGCGGCCGCCCGCCGCTTCGATCGCGTAGATCAATGCAATCACCTTGCGGAATACCCTGTCATCGAATCGCGTCCGGCTCTCGAAGTTGACGGGATCGGCGATTTCAATCCGCACATCCTGCGTTGCGAGCGCGAGCAGCGTAGCCGGCGCATACGCCTGCGCGCGAAACACGTCGAATTCGCCGCAAAAGGAGTAAAAGTAGCGCTCGCCGATGTCGCAGACGTCCCCGACCGGCGCGCGGTTCGTGAGAATGCCCATCGCCTGCTCCGTCAGGCCGGTAAGCATCATCTGTATCATCGTCTCTTTGAAGGTCGCGAGCGCCATGCCGAGCTCGTCCGGCGTGAGCATGTGTACAGTGAGCCATTCGCGCGCCAGGATTCCGCGCTGCGACACGAGCAGGGCCGCGAGATCCGGATCGGCGGCCCCATCCTCCGCCTCGGCGGCCTCGACGGTAGTCCGCACCATCGCAAGCAACGAAATCAGTGCATTGAGAATGGGCTCTCTCATAGGCCCTACTATCCCACGAGGCGGTCAGGGGTGGAGAGGACGACGGTGTAGCCATCCGGGTCGCGCAGCCAGATCTCCCACTGGCTGGCGCCGACGTGGTGCCGCCGCGGCAGGACGATCTCGGCGCCCAGCTCCTCCGACCGCGCAACGGCCGCGTCGAAGTCTTCGACTTCGAACCAGAGCAGCACGCCGTTGCCGTACGGCCGGTCGGCCGGATCGCCGATCGGCCCGTGGTCGTGCTCCACGTCGAACCGGTGGAGCTGCATCACGAGCGTTTCGCCATCGTTAAGGCGCTCGTACTCCGCGCCGCCGTGGCCGCTCGTGACGCCCAGCAGCCGCTGGTACCACCGGCTGCTCGCCTCCACGTCCGTGACGCATACGAGGGGTTGCGCGTGCATAGGATCCTCCGGTCGTCGACTGCTACTTCGCTGCTCCGAACCACTCCAGCAGTCCCTTTGCCACCAGCTCGTGGCCGCGGCGGTTCGGGTGGTTCACCTGCGACATGAGTTCGGGCAGCGGCGTCCCGGCCCGAATGGCTGCCTTGAACGCGGCAAGGCTGTCCACGAGCCCGGTGTGGTACTCCCGCGCGAGCGCGCGTACCTGCTCCGCGTGCAGATTGATC
>DATGJU010000513.1:0-10487 GCA_035295045.1 Chthonomonadaceae bacterium | reverse complement strand
GGTCGGCGAATCGGGAATCGTGGCGGCGATCTGCGGCAGCTTCAGCTGTCCGTGCGTCTTCGTCTCAGGGGATGCGGCGACCTGCAAGGAGGTGAAGGCGCTGCTGGGTGACGAGGTCGTGGGCGTACCCGTCAAGATCGGCCTGACGCGCTTCTCCGCCGTGCACCTGTCCGCGTCCGACGCGTGCGAGAGGATCGAGTCGCAAGTGGAGGCGTGCCTGACGGCCCGGAACTGGCCGAAGCCCCTCGTCTTCGCGCCGCCGGTGCGCTTCGAAGTGGAGCTCGCTTCGCCCGAGCGCGTCAGCGAGTTTGCGGGACGGACGGGCGTCGAAGTGCTCGATCCGCGCCGCGTCGCATCGACCGGCGATACGTTCTGGGAGGCCTGGGACCACTTCTGGCCGCGATAGCCGGTGTTTTCGCGCGAAGCTCGCAGAGAGCGCAAAGATGCAGCGCGAATTGTGAGAGCCGGTGAAACCGCAGAGATCTTACATGAGTTGGGCACAACCGTAACGGCTTGGGATGACTCGAAGGACAGGAGGCGTGGTGGAACCGAAAGACCGAATTATCTGCGCGCTGGATGTAAGCAGCACGGACACCGCGGTCGGGCTCGTGAAGACGCTGCGCGGCCATGTCGGCGTGTTCAAGGTCGGGCTGGAGCTCGTTACCGCAGTCGGCGTCCAGGTCTTCGCTCGCCTTCGCGATGCCGGCGCGGAGAGGATGTTCTACGACGCCAAGCTGCACGATATCCCGAACACAGTCGCCGGCGCCATGCGCGGCGTGACCTGCCTCGGCGCCTGGTGCGTCACCGTGCACGCATCGGGCGGATCTGCAATGCTTCGCGCCGCCGTCGAGGCCGCGGAACAGGGCGCGCGCGCTTCCGGCTGGCCTCGGCCCCAGGTGCTCGCGGTCACCGCGCTCACCAGCATCGGAGAGACCGCGTTGCGCGATGAGCTGCACGTCGGCCTGTCGATGAACGCCTACGTCGGCGCGCTTGCCCGGCTGGCCGCCGATGCGGGATGCGACGGCGTCATCGCCTCGCCGCACGAAATCGCCACGGTCCGCGCCGCGGTTCCCGATCCAGGTTTCCTGGTCGTAACGCCCGGCGTCCGTCCCGCCGGGTCGAGCGCCGGCGACCAGGCGCGCGTGATGACCCCGCGGAGTGCCGTCGAGCTCGGCGCCGACTATCTCGTCATCGGCCGTCCAATCACCGGCGCGCCAGACCCAGCCTGCGCCGCCGACGAGATCGCGCAGGAGATCTCCGGCCGATGAGACTCCGGAGGGAGGCGGCTCCTCATCCACCACGGCCGCACCACGCCGCAAACGGCAATGGAGCAGGGGCCGACTTCACGTCGCGGCAAACCGGCTCAGCAATTCGCCGTCCGGTTGCTGCCGGCCCCACGCGGCAGACGCACCGTCCGGCAAATCGCCGCGCCGTGGGGGCCTGTCGCCCGCGACTCCCGTCGCTGCCGGCGCAGACACGTGCGCGGCTATCGCCCAGCCGGCTAGCCGGCGCGTGGGCCTCGCGCCCGCGATGAATGCCGCGTGGCGCCTCCGAACGCCGGGCGACACGCAACGGTTCGGCGAGGCGCTGGGCGGCTTGTTGTTTCCCGGCGCGGTGGTGGCGCTCATCGGCGACGTGGGAGCCGGAAAGACAACGATGGTTCAGGCGATCGCGCGCGGAATGGGCATCGTTGAGCCCGTCACAAGCCCTACGTTCGCGCTGATCCACGTCTATCCGGGACCTCTTCCGCTGGTTCACGTTGACCCGTACAGGCTTGACCGCGCCGCACAGCTCTACGACGTGGGATTCCTCGAATACTTCGCGCCGGATAATGTCGTGGCAATCGAATGGGCGGACAGGCTCGTCGAGATGCTGCCCTCTGAGCGGCTCGAGCTGCGCATCGGCGAAGACCCGGACCGGAGACCCCACTCCGCACAGTCGGAGCCGCCGCGGATCGTCGTCGCGGACGCATATGACGAGGAGCATGCGGCTCTCCTCCGTAAGTTGGCGACCACGCCCGGCATCGCCGGTCTGCGGCCGGCGAGTGAGCAGGCTCGGTGAAAGGGCACTTTGTAGCTGAACCGGCCACTCCGGACCTGATACTGGCAATGGATACGTCCGGCGACGTATGCAGCGTCGCCCTGCTGCGCGGTGGCCGCCTGCAAATGGAGCTGAACTTCCGGCACGAGATGCGGCTGTCCGAACGGCTGCTCGCACACGTGGACATGCTTCTAGACGAGTGTGCAGCAACGCTGGACGAGGTGGACGGCTTCGCGGTCGGTGTGGGGCCCGGCTCGTTCACGGGAACGCGGATCGGGGTGGTGACGGTCAAGACCTGGGCTCACCTGCTGCCCCGGCCTGTGGTCGCCATTGGCAGCCTGCACGCTCTCGCCGCCGAGTACGCCGGCCTGCGCGGAGCGATCGTCGTGCCCGTGCTGCCGTGCCGTTCCGGCGTCGTCTACACGGCCGCGTACACCGTCGATGCCGAATTGCCGGCGGAGCTGCTCGCGCCCGCCGCGCTTTCGTTCGCCGAGCTTGGCGCCGCTCTGGCCGCGTATCCGGACCACGCGATTCTGTTTTGCGGCCCAACAGCCCGCCGCTATGACGCCGAGCTGCGCGGAAGTTTGGGCAACCGGTCGGATGAGACCGCCTTCGGCGCCGCGGAGTACCCGCGCGCGGGAACGATCGGGCGGCTTGCCCTGGCCCGCCTCCGCGCCGCCGATCCGCTGCCGCCCGCGCTGGAGCTCACGCCGCTCTACGTCTCCCCGCCGCCCATCTCCACGCCTAAGTCGCCGCTGCCGTCGCCGCCGGCAACCTCGTAGCTCCACAAGTCACGGGCCAGGATCGTGTTCGGAAAGATGGCCCGGGCCTCCGCAAGCAGATCCGCCAGCCGGTTTCCGTCTCCTTCATAGCGCGCGCTCACGTGAGTAAGGATAAGCGTCTCAACGCCCGCCTGCTTTGCCACCTTCGCCGCCGACGCGGCCGTCGAGTGTGAGGCACGATCGGCGTGCGCGGCGTCCTCGTCGAGGAAGGTGGCCTCGTGGATCAGGACGGACGCACCGCGCGCCAGCTCCACCATGCTCCGCGTGTAGCCGGTGTCGCCGGAGTAGACCAATCGCCGGCCCCGACGCGTCGGGCCGGTCAGCGCGGCGCCGTCTATCACGCGGCCGTCCGCCAGCGTCACCTTTTCACCCGCTTTCAGTCTGCCGTAGGTCGGGCCGGACGGAATGCCGAGCTCCTTCGCCCGCGCAACGTCGAAGTGGCCCGGCGAATCCCGTTCGATGACAGCATAGGCGAAGGCCGGCGTTCGGTGGGACACGGCGGCGCAGGTCACCTGCGTCCTGGCGTCCTCGAAGACGAGGCCCGGCGTGACGGGGACGACGTGAAGCGGATAGGCCGGGCGGGACTGGGAGATCTCGAAGGTGCCGCGGAGATAGTCGTGCAGGCCGGGCGGTCCGTATACTGTCACAGGTGTCTGCATTCCGGCCTGAAGCGATCGGGACGCGAGCAGGCCCGGCAGGCCGAAGACATGGTCGCCGTGCATGTGCGAGATGAAGATCCGGTCGATCTGGCTAAGCCGCAGCTCGGATCGCAGGATCTGGTGCTGCGTGCCCTCGCCGCAGTCGAACAGCCACGCACCGGACTGCTGTGGACGCTGCAGGGCGAACGCGCTCACGTTACGGTGGCGGCTGGGCGCGCCGGACCCTGTGCCTAGAAAGGTGATTTTCATCGTGGGTTCGTGGCTCGCGGCAAGCCGTAGATGGCTGACGGCGAGACAAGTAGATCTCGCGACCCCAACCGATTGCCGGCTGACTCGATGCCAGTTCTGAGATCGATGCTTCTATTCGATCATCTGCGTGATCTTTCGGCTCTTGAGAGGCTGAGCGACTCTGTGGGTTCTGGCGGGATCGAGGGCGGGGATGTAAGAGAGTTGAGAGCAAATCTGCGCGGACCGGGCTGATAACTGGATTCCGGCTGCGGGATCGGAAACGAGGTGCGCTTCGCGACCGCTCTGCCCTGGACGTATCCGAGCCGGTAACTTGACCAGAGCATCCCGCCGGCGACAATGACGCCGGACAGTCCTGTTGCAAAGCGCATCCATCGCGTGCGGGAATGGACGCGCCGCGGCGCGAACGGCTCCGCGGCAGCGGCAGCCGGCGGCAGGGCGCCCATAATCGCGTCAACGCCATTTCGGAACTGAGATGAAGACGGGAGCGGCGCACTGTCGCGCCACTCCCGGACTATGTCTTCGTCTGTCCCCTCCATCGCGTCGAGGAGGTCGGCACACCTTGGGCACGAATTGAGATGGTCGGCGACCAACTGGGCCTGATCGGGGTCCAGCTCGGAATCCAGGTAGGCGGATAGATTGACAACCACCAGCCGGCACGACTCCGGCTCGCCACCTTCGCCGAAGCGCCCGCCCTGTTTAGCTGGCGGAACGACGGCGTAATCGATCGGGAGGTCGGACGGCGGCGCCTGTTGCGTAAACGGGTCGCCGCCGTCCTGCACGCCGCCCGCGTGCGCGGACGGATTACGGGTCAGCATGATATGGCCTCTTCCAGCGCCTCTCGCAGCCGCGCCCGGCCGCGATGCAGCCACGAGCGCACGCTGTTGACGGGTACTCCCATCAGATCGGCGATCTCTTCGTACGACAGCCCCTCGATGAGGCGCAGGCCGAGTGCCGCGCGCTGCGAGGGGGGCAGCAGCTCCAGGGCGCGCTTGACGCGCGCGCGCTCCTCCTTGCGAAGGAGCAGCTCCTCCGGGTCGGTTTCGACCGCGGCGGGAAGCGTCTCGGCCATCAGGTCGAGCGAGCAGGAGCGAGACGATGCCTTGGCGGAGGCGCTCTGCGTGCGGTTCAGGCAGTGGTTCACCGTGAGGCGGCGAAGCCACGCGCCGAACGCTCCACGCCCGGCGAACTGGGCGAGGTTCTGGTGCACGCGAACGAAAACCTCCTGCGTTGCGTCCTCGGCGTCTTCGGGGTTACGCAGGATGCTGCGGCACAGGCGGAAGACGGCCGTGTAGTGCCGCTCCACCAGCGCCCGAAAAGCGCCGCGATCGCCCGCAAGCGTCCGGGCGACCAGCTTCTCGTCGGTTGGGCTCAGGAGATTCATCGTCGTTTCGCCTGCCTAGCGGTCGGCTACAGGTCATTATGCCATAATCGGCGCAATGAAGAAGGGCCTCCCATCTGCCTGACAGGATGCCCCGATGGAAAGTTGCACGCGCTCCTACAAATAGTTTCGCGCGCGCGGTCCGGCAGATCGCGCTAACGTGACGAGCGCCCCTCTCGGCGAAGAGAGGGGCGCCCGGGATTCGCGTGCCGTTCATACTAGAGGCTATGGCGACTCTGCCGGCTGCGGCGAGGAAGAGTTCTTGGCCGGCGGCAGCTTGATTTTCTCCGCGGCGGCTTTGGCGCGCTCCTGCCAAGTCCGATCCGCGCCCGGTATCGCGGCGGCGCGCAAGAACGCCGCCTTGGCCTCGGCGTCCTTGCCTGCTCGCCGGTACCACTGGCCTTCGCACCAGTGGACGAACGCGTCCTTCGGGTTAAGCTTGAGCGCCTCGTCGATGTGGGCGCGCCTCTGCGCGATGGTGAGCCTGTCATCCGAATATCGCGGGTTGAATGCTGCGACGAGGGCATGTGCGAGGGCCGCCATCCGATCGAAGTCCGGACGCTTGGCGTCGAAATCCGGCAAGCCAGGTACGGTATAGCCGGTGTGTGCAGCGTAAACGGAGACCGCGTCCGACCACCGATTCAGTTTGAGCAAGAGCAGCACGTAACGCATATGCGTGATAGGATCGCCGCCGATGGACGATCCAGTTTTCTTGTCGAAGATAAGCTGGTCGTACTGCTCCGCCGCCTCAGCAAGTCGGTCTTCGTGTTCGTAGATTTCCGCCAGATTCAGGCGCGGCTTACCGCCCGGCAGAATGATCAGGGCCTGTTTGTAGAGCTCCTCGGCCTCGGCATAATTTCCGCTCGCGAATGCTCCGTCTGCAGCCTTCATGAGGGCGTTTAGTTGGGGCATGTCCTCCTGACCACCGATCACGTGCACGTGCGGCGGCTTATTTACCTGGGCAAAGGCGCCAGTCGCCGTAAGGACAATCATCCCCAGACATGTGACAAATCGTCCATAGTTCATTCGTGACAACCCTCCTTACTTCGGAACCCAAGGCCCGTCGTCGCTCAGTGCGACGTCGGTCCAGATCGACCCGGTAGTTGCGTACGGTGGGCGCGTGCTTCGCCAGGTCTTTAAGCCGTCTCCCTGCATCTCACAGCGTCGAGGGACCTGCTTGGCGGACCGACACATCTACGTACATGTCGGCCCCAGATGAAGGGCCGCCACTCTAATCGAGAGGCGGCCCAGACGGTCCGCGCGGTGGTGTTCAGCTAGCGTTTCGATTCGATCCTGGCACTGAGAGCATTGGCCGCGCGTTGGTAGTGGATTTCGTCCAGGAACTGCAGCGCCTTTGCGCGCACCGGTGGCTCTTTCACGGCCAGTTCCGCGGCTCTGTTATAACTGGCTTCGGCTTCGGCCTCCTCCGGTTTGCCTGCCCACTCGAGCCCGAAGCCTAGATAGAGATGCGCGAGCGCGCTGGAAGGTTGGAGCTTGATTGCCCGGCGCAGATGTGCGATATCCTCGTCGGTTGGGACCGGATGGTTTCCGAGGGAGGCAATGCCGAGAACCATGTGCGCCGCCATCTGCATCTTTCGAATATCCCAGACGTCGGGGCGGAAGTGAATCGTAAGCGAGGACAATCGCTGTAGATTGAGCACTGGGCTCGCGAGCGCTCGCTCGTACATGTCTACGGCCTCCTCCCACTCTCGCAACCCTGACAAAAGCAGGGCGCATTTGAGTAGAGTCCGCGGATCGCCTGCAATGCTGCCAGGGTCCTTCTTGTGGATCAGCCGGCGGAGCGCATCCGCGGCCCGATCCTTCTTGCCCTGAAGCTCATAAGTATTCACCAGACCCATCTGCGCCTGTTCCATTCCGGGCCAGGCAGCAAGTGCGTTCAAGAACAGAGATTCTGCGCGACCATACTTCTTGGCGGCCAGTGCTTCCTGCCCCTTCTCCACGTAGCCTCGCGCCTGGTCAAGCACGGCATTCAGGGAGCGCATGTCTTCTGGCGTGCCCTGCGAGCTTATCACAAAGCCACCTTGCGATGCCTGCTGGCAATATCCTGCTCTGACCAGCAGGACAAGGGCTATGGCGCACCATAGAGTTCTTGCGACCATTGTGATTCCTTCCTGTCAGTTAGGGATCTGGCGCACCCATACGGGGTGGTCCGTGGACCGAACGTTCTCTTTGGTGAATGCTCCGACGAGGCTATTTCCCGCGTCGTTCGGGTTCCAGTTCGCCCAATCGCCAGAAGGCGGGATGATCGCTGTTATCGCAAAGGGCCAACGGTGCCTTGCCAGAGGCACCCACTGGACGTCGAGTCCTGGGGGCATAAGCATGGTGTGATCGCGTTCGGCAGCGGCCAGTACGACTTACGAACTCGCCGACCTGCGCTTCAACTCGTCCAGCTTCATGAGCGCCTCGACAGGCGTCAGCGACGTGATGTCCAGCGCAAGCAGCTCCTCGACGACCGGGTGCGGCTCGGCCTCGAAGAGCGTGAGCTGGACCTTCTGCCGGCGGGGCGGCGGAGCGGCCAGCGAGCCGATGTCGCGGGATGCGCCGCCGCCGGACCGCTCCAGCCCCTTGAGGACTTCGCGCGCCCTGTCGATCACCTCCGGCGGCACGCCCGCCATCCGCGCCACCTGGATGCCGTAGCTCCGGTCGGTGCCTCCCTCCACGAGCTTGCGCAGCCATAGAATCTGGTCGCCCTGCTCCTTGACGGCGACGCGATAGTTCCGCACTGTCGGCGCGTGCTTCGCCAGATCGTTCAGGTAGTGGTAGTGTGTGGCGAACAGCGTCTTGCAGTTCAGGCGCAGCAGGTGTTCGGCGACGGCCCAGGCGATCGAGAGCCCATCGTAGGTGCTCGTGCCGCGGCCGATCTCATCCAGCACCACGAGGCTCCGCGGCGATGCGTTGTTGAGGATGTTGGCGGTCTCGTTCATCTCCACCATGAACGTAGATTGGCCGCTCGCCAGCTCGTCGTGGGCGCCGACCCGCGTGAAGATCCGGTCGACAATGCCGATTGCGGCACGGTCGGCCGGCACGAACGAGCCGATCTGCGCCATGAGCGCGATCAGCGCCACCTGCCGCAGGTACGATGACTTGCCGCTCATGTTCGGTCCCGTGATAACGTACATGCGCCGCTCGGCGTCGAGCAGGCAGTCGTTCGGTATGTAAGGGCCTTGCATTCCGATGCGCTCGATGACCGGGTGTCGGCCGCCGATTATTTCCAGGCGATCCGCATCGTCCACCACCGGCCGAACGTAGCGCTCGCGCGCGGCGGTCTCCGCAAAGCTGGTCAGCACGTCCACTTCAGCGACGGCTCGCGCCACGTCGAGGATTTCGCCTGCGGACTCGGCTACTCGCTCCCGAACGCCGACGAACAGCTCGTACTCCAGCTCGATCGCCTTTTCGTCCGCGCCGAGCACCTGCGCCTCGTACTCCTTCAGCTCGGGCGTGATGTACCGCTCGCCGCCCGCCGTAGTCTGCTTGCGGATGTAGCTCTCGGGCACCTTGGTCAGGTGGGACTTCGTCACCTCGATGTAGTAGCCGAACACGGAGTTGTAGCCGACTTTCAGCGAGCCGATGCCGGTCCGGGACCGCTCCGAGGTCTCCAGGTTCGCTATCCAGCTCTTCGCGCCGCGCGAGGCGGATTGCAGCGCGTCCAGCTCGGCGCTGTAGCCTGGCCGGATCAGGCCGCCGTCGCGCAGTCCGGCCGACGGATCGTCGGTGATGGCCCTTCCGATTCGCGCGGCGACCTCCGGCGGGCACGCGAGCCGGCGCGCCAGGTCCGCCAATCTCTCGGAGCCGCAGCCGCTCGCGGCCTCCGCCAGGTCCGGCACGCGGAGCAGCGCCGATTTCAGCGCCACCAGGTCGCGGCCGTTGGCCAGGCCGGCGGCCGCGCGGCTGACGAGCCGCTCGATATCGCCCAGGCCGTGCAGCAGGTCGGCGAGATCTCCGCGGCGGATCGTGTCGGCCAGCAGGGCGGCCACGGCCTCGTGCCGCCGCGTAATCCGGCCTGCGTCGAGCAGGGGCTCTTCCAGCCAGCGGCGCAGCAGCCGCCCGCCCATGGGAGTGCGTGTCTGGTCGAGCGCGCCCAGCAGCGTCCGCTGCCGCCCGCCCTCGCCGAGGGAGGCGGTCAGCTCCAGGTGGCGCCGGGCAGGGCCGTCGAGCACCATGAAGTCGCGCGCCGAATAGGTGCTGAGCGAGCGGATGTGCGGCAGGGCATTGACCTGCGTCTCGGACAGATAGCGCAGCACGAGCGCGCACGCGTCCAGACCCGTGGTAAACTCCTCGCAGCCAAACCCCCGCAGCGACTGCGTCTGGAAGTGGCTCAGCAGCAGTCCGCGGCTGTCGCTCGCCCGGCGGCCCGGCGCGGGCTCGCGGGAGGAGAAGGGCGTCACCGTTGCGCCGCAGCTTCCCTGGATCGCCTCGATCAGCTCCTCGCTCGTGTCGTCCGGAATCAGGATCTCCGCCGGTTCGAGACGCATGAACTCGTCCAGCAGCTTATCGACGCGCCGGTCGCCCTCGATCTCCGTCGTCAGGAACTCGCCCGTCGAGACGTCCACCACGCCTAGCCCCGCCACCGGATCGCCGACAACGGCGGCGACCAGGTAGTTGTTGCTCTGTGAGTCGAGCATATTGTCTTCGAGGATCGTCCCCGGAGTAACGACGCGCGTCACCTTGCGCTTCACGAGCCCCTTGGCGTACTTCGGGTCCTCGACCTGATCCATGATCGCGATTCGGCGGCCCTTGGCGATCAGCCGGGCGACGTACCGCTCGGTCGCGTGGTGCGGCACTCCCGCCATCGGGATGCGGACGCCGCCGTCTTCGCGGCCGGTCAGCGTGATGTTCAGGTCTCGCGCGATGGCCTCGGCATCGTCCCCGTACGCCTCGTAGAAGTCCCCGACGCGCATAAGCAGGATGACGCCCGGATGCTCCTCGCGCGTGGCGAAGTACTGAAGCATGAGCGGGGTGTTGCCGCGATAGCCGGGCGGCACGGACGAGGGCAGGGGCCTGGACGGCGGCGTAGGAGGCGCGGGGCTCGTGTCTGGCATTCTCCAGAGTATACATTCGAGCCGGCGGAACGTCAAGGCCATGCTCCACCGGCTGAACCCGGTGTCTCGGTAGCCTTCGGCTCATTGCCCGCCTGCGCGGGCAAAACGATTCGCCCGCGCAGGCGGGCGATGGGCCGAAGGCCACGCAGCCGCGGGGTTCAGCCCGGCGGTCTCCCGACCGGCCGCGACGGCCCGACGGCCACGGCCCGGCGGTCTCCCGACCGACGGCCACGACCCGACGGCCACGGCCCCACGGCCACGGCCCGGCCGCGACGGCCCGACGGCCACGGCCCGGCGGTCTCCCGACCGACGGCCACGG
>DATGJU010000512.1:0-5002 GCA_035295045.1 Chthonomonadaceae bacterium | reverse complement strand
TTTTTGACGGACTTGATATTCGGCACAGTCAACACCTCCTTGAACGACAGATTATACCCGGAATCCGCGTCGCTCCGCAACCCCTGATCGCTTCGTCCAAGACGCAGATTGGATCAGGCGAACCTGACGGTCGAGTCGACGCTTCGGCGGCTCCGCCGTGGCTGCGCACGGCAGACGGCGTGCGCGGCGACACAATTCGCCACGGTATTTCGCGCGAAGTCAGTCAGCCGCCAAGAATGCGCAGACCGGTTGGCGAGGAGATTACTAGCCGCGCGTCGAATCACCGCACCGCGGTGCGCAAGCCGCCCGGGACCTGGTTCCGCGGGAGCAAGACGGAAATGAGCAGGAAGAAACCTGTGCAAGCGGCGCCCGGGTCGCTCGGCCGCAGCGCGGTCCAGCCACCGAAACCGCCCGTTGTCACGCGGCGCGCGGACCTGGTACAGGCCGAGGTCCAGTTCGCGCAGGCCACGCGAAACGGCGACATTCGCACGGCATTACGCGCGGCCAACGCCCTCATCCGTATGGACCCTGCGTCGGCCGAGCGCCATTATAACATGGCGCTGCTGTTCCAACACGAAAGCAGGATCGAGCTCGCCGTCTACGAATTCATGCACGCGATCATGCTGGAGCCCAACGGCCCCTGCTCCGAGTCGGCCCGCTGCTTCCTCGAAGAGCTGGACGTGATGCAGCTCAACCAGATCGCGCTCCTTGCCAAGGAGGACCTGGTATTCCGGATGAAGCTGGACCGCGACTGCCGCGCCGCAGCAGTCGAGCGCGGCTTTGCCCTTAGCCCGATGGGCGAGCAGCTCCTTTGCGAGTTCTGCGAGGGTCCGCTTGCCGATTCGCCGCCGCCGCGACCAGCCCTCTATCAGTGAGCAGCGCAAGCACGCGAATGGATGCGGCGCTGCAAGCCGCGCAGGACGGCGCTCGGACGCTCATCATGGGCGTACTGAACGTAACGCCGGACAGCTTCTCAGACGGCGGCCAGTTTCTCGACGCCGATGATGCCCTCCGGCAGGCCGAGAAGATGCTGGCCGACGGAGCGGACATCCTGGACGTGGGCGGCGAATCGACGCGGCCGGCCACGTTCGCCACGAACGCGCCGCTCCCCGTCGAGGAGGAGCTCCGGCGCGTTACGCCGGTGATCGCGGCCATCTCCAGGCGCTTCCCGGAGGCGCTGATCTCCATCGACACCTACAAGGCCGAAGTCGCCCGCAGCGCCGCGGACGCGGGCGCCGTGTTCATCAACGACATCAGCGCACTGCGGGCGGATCCCGGACTGCCGCCTCTTGCGGCAGCACGCGGGCTGCCCGTCTGCCTGATGCACATGCCCGGTCTCCCTGCCAACATTGCGCGCAAGCCGAAATACGGCGACGTCGTCGCGGACGTCTGCGCGCATCTCGCGGAGCGCGTGGCAGCGGCCGAGCGCGCCGGCATCGCGCGGAGCCGTATCGTCGTGGACCCCGGATTCGGATTCGGAAAGTCCGTGCAGCAGAACCTGGCGCTGTTGCGGCGGCTCCGCGAGATTGCAGCGCTCGGCTACCCGGTGCTCGTCGGCGCCTCCCGCAAGTCCACGATCGGCGCAGTGCTTGGAGACGTACCGCCCACCGATCGCAAGGAGGGTACGGCCGCAACGGTCGCGCTCGCCATCGCCAATGGCGCCGCGATCGTGCGCGTCCACGACGTGCGCGAGATGGCGCTCGTGGCGCGGATGGCAGATGCCGTGGTGCGCGGTTACGTGGGAGGCTGACGTGGAGGAGCCGTTCGACCCGATGCAGAAGGTGGAGCTGGCGATGCTCCGCGCCGAACATCAGAAGCGCTTCCAGACGCAGATCGCACTGATCAAGGCGCAGGTCGGCGAGGGCGCCGTGTACCGGAACGACGTGGTCACCATGGTCGTGTCGGAAACGGGCGCCTACTATGAGCTGAACGACCTGCCAGAGGAGTTTGGCGGCGTGGCCGGTTCGCACGTCGAGCCTAATTTCCTATCGGAAGCAGACGCCGTCGCGCAGCTGGACCGGGCACACCGCGCGCTCGCGCAGGCCAGCCCGGAGAACACGCGCCACATCTCGGTCGTGGTCCTATACTCACGGCGCGGCCTTGCGGACCGGAAGAACTGCTTCGTGTTCGAGTACAGGCCCGTCGAAAACGCGCCGGACCGGCCGCCGCTCGTGATCGGCAGCTTTCGGCCCGGCGCAATGCCCCGATTCTTCAAGCTGAAGGTCGACGCGGAGTACGCGCCTGAAGCGCTAGGAATGGCTCGCGGCATGGCCTTCTGCATGGCAAATGCCGGCGACCGGCACCTGCTGGTCCGTGCGCCATTCATCGGCGCCGAAGTACACGACCTTTCCGGCGCGGCGGCCTCGGGTCTGATCCAGTAGACGGCGTCGTAGGAGGCCACGGGGCCCTATTCGCTCCTCAAGCCATCGCCTCCGGACCTACTTCTTGATGAAGCTCTCGTGCACCGGCGCGCCGCCGGCGGCTCTGCCGGCGGGCACCAGGCCATAGACCGAAGCGCCGTCGGACTCGTAGCGGAGCAGTCGCCCGCCGTCCGTATCGTTAACCTGCTTGGAGCGCTCGTTTCTCGCCGCCCCCATGAAAGCCTTCACTTCCCGAACGGACAGGCGCTTCCCCGGCGCGGCCGATCCGCTCGCGGGCGCGCCCTCGACGGCATCCGACGCGTAGGATCGCAGCAGCTTCGGCCAGAGCTTGTGGAACAGCGCCGGCTCCGAGAAGATGTCCGCCGCAATCACCTTGCCGTTGACGGCGGCGACCACGCCGACCAGACGGGAGGAGTTTTCGCCGAAACCGGCCGATAGCGACTTCACGTAGGCCGGTACGCTCTTCTGAGCATCTCCGCCGTTCAGCGTCAGCGCGTCGCGATAGGTTCCCGTCCGGTTCTGGATCTTGAATTTCCGGTTCTTGGCGGCGACGCCGTCCCAAACCTCCTGCTGCGCTTTGGCCACGTCCTCGGTGTCTTCGGCGCGCGGCGCCATTTCGCTCTGCACTCCGCCAGCAACGCCTTGGGAATCCACCGGCGTGGCCGCGCGGCCGGCGGCGCCAGACCGAGCGGCGATTCGCTTCCGCTCCGCGTTGAATTCGCCGCTCATCGCGCTCGCGCGAATGCTCAAGCTCGCCACCGCGGGCGCGCTATTCCCGAACTCCGAACGGCCTGACCAGCGGCCGTGCTCCACGCAAAAGACGGTTACCGGCATGCGAGTCTTACCGGCCGCGACAATAGTGTCGCGGGCCAGGGTGCGGTCCTGCTGGCCGCCGAGCACGACCTCGCCGGCCATCACGTAGAGCGGCCTCGGGCTCCGGTTGGTGATGTATAGCGTGGTCACGCTGCCGCCATCGGGTGACTCCTTGACCGTCACGCGGTGCGCCTTCAGGCCTTCGTCCAGCGTGATGTAGGTATCGCCTGCCCGTGCGCTCGCGTCGTATACCGGGTAGATGGCGAGGTTACGAAATGCCTTCGGCTGGCCGAGCGTGTGGCGCCCATCCAGCGAAGCCTGCGCGGCGCCCGGGCCGCGCTGCGCGCTAGCGACCACAAACCAGCCTGCCAAGGCCGAGCAGCCGGCCGCCGCGACGATTGCGCCCATCTTGCGGGAAATCATGTTTCTCCCCTCCTTTATCCCATTAGGTATCGGAGGGCGCTGGAGTGTTCACGACTTCCGCGGACGAATAGAAATGCCCCCTCTTCCGTACCTCGTTAATGGGACGGAAGAGGGGGCGCGGAGGTTACCGGGCTCGCAAAAGCAAGGCTCCGGGTCAGGAGAAGCCGCCGAACCGGTGGCCAAGGAGCGGCTCCGCGCGCCGGCTATATGCGGTCTGAACGACTGCGCCGGCTCCCATCACCGCAATGCCGAATTCGACGGCAAGTCCAACGGCGCCGAGCCCGGGCGCAATTGCGCCGGCAATCGCATTCGCGACGAAGAACGCCGTCAGCCCGAGGGCCATGCGGCCGAAAAAGGTGCCGTTGCCGACATAGCCGCACCGGCGGGCCAGAAGATCGCCAACGCGCCGCATGCCGGTAAGCCAGCCGAACATCAGAAGGCAAACGGTTACGATGGTGAGCGCAACCGTAACGGGCGTCCAGAGAACGCTGAAGATCGAATGCGTGTTCATGATCATCCCGCTGACCGAAAGTGCGGAGAATATCGCGAACGCAACGGCGAGGCCGATCAGAAGGCTGCGTCCCGGCCGGGCAATGATCGTGTCGTCGACGCGCGCGGTCGCGTGCGGCGCGGCCACCAGGACGACGAGGCCGCCGGCCAAGCCAAGCAGCCAGAGGCAGAGCTGGCCGCCGAACCAATCGGCGCGGCGGGGCAACTTGGGCGCCGCGGCGGGCGCATGAGTTTGGGCGATCGAGGCCAGTCCGGCTTGCGGTGAAACGGAGAGGCTGCTGCCGATCAGCGTGAGATCGCCATCGATCGAGGCGCCCGGCATCAGCGTCACATGGCTGTTCACCGCGTGCACCGATCCCTTCACGCTGCCCTCGATGATCAGCGGCCGGTCCTTCACGTCCACGTTTTCCCGTGTCACGCCGGGCGGCAGCACGACCGGCTGCGCACCCTGACCGTGTACCGCGGCTTCAGATTCGCGAGGCTGCGGGCTGTCCTGCCCGATGGCCGGCGCGACGGAAATCCCGGACATGAGGCCGGCGAAGGAGAGAACTGTTACGAGGGCATTGAGCAGCCTATGCACCTATACGCACCCCCTATGGACCGGATAGAGTCACCCTGCGCCGGGCGCTCAGAACGAAGCAGGCGGCAAGGCCGAGCGATACCTCGATTGCCAGGGTCTGCGCCGCGACACCGTTCAAGGTTGAAAACGTGCGCGCAGCGGCGTCGCCGATGCTGCCGAGCGCTGCGGCCAAAGCCGCGATTATGACGCCGAAGATGGGCGCTTGCTGCAGGTGATCGCCGATCTGCGACAGCCAGAGCCGGGCTGCCTCGACGTTGGTCCCCATCATCTGCCGGCCCCAATCAGAGACGAGCAG
>DATGJU010000511.1:0-2181 GCA_035295045.1 Chthonomonadaceae bacterium | reverse complement strand
CCTCCAGGAGCACCGGATCGAGAAGCTGCCGATCGTCGACAGGGACGGCAAGCTGCTCGGCCTCATCACCATCAAAGACATCCAGAAGGTCCGCGAGTTCCCGAATGCGACGAAGGACGCGCGCGGACGGCTGCGGTGCGGCGCCGCAATCGGGCCGCTGCGCGATCCGGTCGGGCGTACGGCCGCGCTCGTCGAGGCCGGAGTGGATTTGATCGTTATCGACGCCGCGCACGGCCATTCGCGCGGCGTTCTCACTGCTCTCCGCGCCGTCAAGAGCGCGTTCCCGGACCTGCCGGTGATTGCGGGGAACGTCGCGACGGTGCAGGCGACGGAGGATCTGATCGAAGCCGGCGCAGATGGGCTGCGGATCGGGCTGGGCGCCGGCAGCATCTGCACGACCCGGGTCGTGAGCGGCGTGGGCGTGCCGCAGCTTACCGCGGTGATGGACTGTGCGAGGGCCGCGGCGCGGCGGGGCATCCCCGCGATCGCCGACGGCGGCATACGGTTCAGCGGCGATGCCGTGAAGGCGCTGGCAGCGGGCGCGGCGGCGATCATGGTCGGAAACATGCTGGCCGGCACGCAGGAGGCGCCCGGCGAGGTGATCCTGTACCAGGGCCGGGCATACAAGGACTACCGGGGCATGGGAAGCGAGGCGGCAATGGCCGAAGGATCCAGCGATCGCTATGGCCAGTCCAGCGGGGCGCGCTTCGTGCCGGAGGGCGTCGAGGGCCGCGTGCCGTACAAGGGCGCGCTGCACGACACGATCCACCAGCTCGTGGGCGGCATCCGGTCCGGCATGGGCTACCTTGGCGCGAAGACGATCGCCGACCTGCAGGACCGCGCCCAGTTCGTGAAGATCACCGGCGCGAGCCTGCGCGAAAGCCACGTCCACGACGTCTGGATCACGAAGGAGCCCCCGAACTACTCCAGCGAGCACATGCTGGGCGAAATTTCGCACGACTGAGAGAGGTTGCGGGTTGCTGGCTAATGTGCTTACAAACCCGCGGCGACGGCCACGGCTTGGCGAGGGACATTTATTTTTGGTAGTTTACGAGGGGGTATTTGGGCTTTGGACTCTCGAAATAACCCCTCTAGTGAGATTCTAGGTTTCCGTGGACGCTTAGCTCCATTCGCTCGACTTGTCGTTACGCTGGCGCTGCTTCCACGCGAACGCGCATCCGCTGAACAGCAGCAGTGCTCCGAGCGAGTAGATTGTGCCGAACTCGGGAACAGGCGCCGGCACTCCCTGCAACGTTCCGTCGACGATAGTGCGGGCCGGGAGCGTGAACGAGGAGCCAGTGGAGTTCGCGCTGGCCGACTCATGCGAGCCGCCCGTGGGCGTGTCCATACCGCCGGCATTCGACAGCGGCGATGAGAATGCCAATACGAAGTTAAACTTCCCGGTCTGGTCTCCGCCGTTCGGAATTGTCGAGAACTCGACAGTACTGGAGGTTGGGGTCAGTCCGGTGCTATTGACAAACATGTAGCTGGCGCCGGGGAAATTTCCGTTGACCGTGTTATTGGCAGAGGTAGTGACGTTCACGACGCTGTACGTATTGGTATTCGCATCGTAGATGAAGGAGCCGGTCGCGGTCCCGCCATCGTTGAAGATCACGTTCTGAAATGTCCAAAGGATAGGCAATGCGCGCGCGCGGCTTGGCGTCAGTAGAAGAGCAGCGGTTACCAGCGCTGCCGCGAAAAGACTTTGGGTCGCGAGACGTTTCAAGTACCTGTTCTTCCTTTCTTCCTCCTGAGGACCTGGTTGCGAGGACCTATTGATTCGGCGACCCGGCAAGGTTGGCCAGGTAGCTGGTCCAGAATACCTGGACGTACGCCCTATCCCGGAAAGCCTGGTACTCGCGGGATATCTGCTGCCCGTGCGCCGCTGCGCTCTTGATCACCGCAACGTCGCGCCTGCACTCGTCACGCACGGCCTCCAACGGGCGCGTCGAGGCTCCGGTTCGCTCGCGGCAGCGAAGAATGAACCACGCGTCCAAGAACTTCGTCGGGCGCGCCGTTTCACCCGGTTGGAGCGCGAACGCCGCGGCCTCAAAGCCTGGAACCGCGACGGCCCTCGCCCGGCCGCGAAACACCGGGGGGATCTCGCCGCCGCTCGCGGCCGACTTGTCCCTGCTGTACGTCCGCGCCACCTGCTCGAACGGCTGCCCCTGACGCAGCGCC
>DATGJU010000510.1:0-14587 GCA_035295045.1 Chthonomonadaceae bacterium | reverse complement strand
CCGACGAGAAGAACGAGATGTGGCGCATTCATCCGGACGGCAAGCACGAGGTTATCTTCAAGGACCACGCCGGCAAGCTGCTGAACGGTCCGAACGACGTCTGGCTCCGGCCGGACGGCGGCCTCTACTTCTCCGACCCCTACTACGAGCGGTCCTACTGGCATCGTGGCCCGAAGGAGTATGGCGGCGAGTACGTCTTTTACCTAACGCCGGACCACAAGACGCTTCGGCCGGTCGCCACGGACCTGGTGCGGCCGAACGGAATCATCGGTACGCCGGATGGCAGGACGCTCTACGTGGCGGACATTGACGGCAAGAAGACCTACGCCTACGACATCCAGCCGGACGGCTCCCTAGAGCACAAGCGACTCTTCTGCGAGCTAGGCTCCGACGGCATGACCATAGACAACGAGGGCAACGTCTACCTGACCGGGCAGGGCGTGACCGTCTTCGACAAGACCGGCAAGGAGATCGAGCACATCGGCATCGAGGAGCCCTGGACGGCCAACATCTGCTTCGGCGGCCGGGACCGGCGCACGCTCTTCATCACCGCGAGCAAGTGCGTCTACACGCTGCGGACGCGCGTCCACGGCGTCGGGAGCCAGTGAGACTGGTCTCGCGCCAAGAACGCAAAGAGCGCAAAGATAATGGTCACACAGAGTCGCAAAGCCGCAAAGAAGACGCTGGTTTGAACACATGTTTGCCCGTACGATATCACTACTATGACGCTGGAATCGCGCACAAAGGGAGCCGTACTGCCGCTGCTCACGGGGCTGCAGCTGGCTCTGATGCTGCCGTCGCCGGTCCTCGCGGCCCGGAGGACGGCCGGCCACGGAATGGTCGCCTCCTCCAGCGCGCCGGCATCCGTGGCGGGCGTCGAGATCCTAAAGCGCGGCGGGAATGCCGTGGACGCGGCCTGCGCGACGGCCCTTGCGCTCGCCGTCACGCACCCGGCGGCCGGCAACCTGGGCGGCGGCGGGTTTATGCTCATCCGCCTGCCGGATGGCACGGCCACCGCCATCGACTATCGCGAAACGGCGCCCGCCGGCGCGTCGCGCGACATGTACCTGGACTCCGCCGGCAATGTTGTGCCGGAGTCGTCGCTCGTCGGCTACCGGGCGAGCGGCGTGCCGGGCACCGTGGCGGGGCTGGCACTGGCGCAGGCGAAGTACGGCCGGCTCAAGTGGCGCGACGTGATCGCGCCGGCTATCCGGCTTGCCGAGAGCGGTTTCCGGGTGAGCTGGGCACTTGCGCGCGGGCTGCGGGAGACCAAAGCGCTCGGCAAGTTCGAGGAGAGCCGGCGCATCTTTCAGAACGGCGGCGCCCACGTCAAGGAGGGCGACCTCTTCAGACAGCCGGACCTTGCCGCCACGCTCCGCCGCCTTCGAGACGAGGGCCCGCGTGAGTTCTATACCGGCCGCACGGCCCACCTCATCGCGGACGACCAACGCGAGCACGGCGGCCTGATCACTCTTGCCGACCTGGCCGCGTATCGCGCGGTCGAGCGGGCGCCGCTGCGCGGAGCCTATCGCGGCTATGAGATCATCACGATGCCTCCGCCAAGCTCCGGCGGCATTGCGCTGCTCGAATCGCTCCACATCCTGGAGCGGTACGATCTCACCGCGATGAAGTCCGCCCCGGTCCGTACCGACCACCTGCTCGTCGAAACGATACGGCGCGCCTTCGCGGACCGGGCCGAGTTCGCGGGCGACCCCGATTTCGTCAGGATGCCCGTCGCGGGCCTGCTCTCACAGAAATACGCAGCCCGGATCGCCGCGACGATCGACCTGGATCGCGCCACGCCGAGCAGCCGGATCGGGCACGGCGCGCCGGTCGCCTACGAATCGCCGCAGACGACGCACTTCTCCGTGGTCGACGCCGATGGCTGCGCCGTCTCGAACACCTACACGCTCAATATGGGCTATGGCAGCGGCGTTACGGTGAAGGGCGCCGGCTTCCTGATGAACGACGAGATGGACGACTTCGCCGCCAAGCCCGGCACGCCGAACGGCTTCGGCCTCATTCAGGGAGAGGCGAACGCCATCGCCCCGCGGAAACGCCCGCTCTCCTCCATGACGCCCACGATCGTGCTGAAGGATGGCAAGCTCGAGATCGTGACCGGCAGCCCCGGCGGCCCGACGATCATCACGACCGTGCTCCAGATACTCGTTCACGCGATCGACCAGGGCATGCCGCTGGAGCAGGCCGTCGCCGCGCCGCGCCTTCATCACCAGTGGATGCCGGACGAGATCCGCGCGGAGCGCTTCTCGCTCACCGGCGAGCAGCGGGCCAGACTGGAAAAGATGGGCCACCGCTTCGCGGCCGCGGCCGGCCGCGAGGTCTGGGGCGACGCCGAGAGCATCGCCGTGGACCCGAAGACGGGCATTCGCACCGGCGTCACCGATCCGCGCTCGCCGGACGCCGGCGCGAGCGGGTACTGAGCACCGGAGGGAGCGACAGCGCCAAAACAAGAGGAGGAAATCGCGGCTGTCGGAGATTGCCGCCGCTCGGTGGATGCGGGCCGGAGATTGAGAATCCCCGACTCGACAAAGCGGGCGTCCTACGGACGCGACTTCGATGCGCGGGAATTTCCGTCCGAAGGACGGGTGCACTTTGGAGTCGGGTGTTTTCAATACCCGAGCACCCGACCAAGCGATCGCTCGCTCGCCCGACCGGGCAATCGCCCAATCCATCGATCAAGCGGCGAGCGCGGGCGGAACAGGAGAAATCCCAAAATGGAGATGACCGAACCGCGGGTTCGCTTCTTCCAAACCTTCGGCTATCTGGGATTCCCAGGGCTGTTCCGGCCGGAGGAGGCGGCGTGGATCACGGAGGAGTTCGAGTCGGCCATCCAGTCCGTCGGCGGCGGGGACCGGCACGACGGCACGAAGCGCACCATGTTCGGCGGGCCGATCGAGCGGACGGAGCGCCTCTGCACGCTGCTGGACGATCCGCGCATCGTCGGCATCCTGAGCAGCCTGCTGGGAGATGATTTCAACTACTGCAGCGGAGACGGCAATTACTACACGGGCGACACGCCCTGGCACCCGGACGGCAGCTGGGGCGAGCTGTTCGCCGTCAAGATCGCCTTCTACCTCGACCCGGTGACGCGTGACACCGGCTGTCTGCGCGTGCTGCCCGGCAGCCAGGACCCCGGCCACTTCGTGCGGCGGCAAAAGATCGATCTCAACAAGTCGCAGGAGTTGTTCGGCGTCGCGCCGCGGGATTTCCCCGGCAACGTTGCCCTGGAGACCAATCCCGGCGACCTGGTGATCTTCAACCACGATACCTACCACTCGGCGTGGGGCGGCGGCTCGCGGCGCCGCATGTTCACGATGAACTGCACTCGCCACTATCACACGGCATACGAGCTCGACCTCGGCCTGAAATACCTGCGCGTCCACACGCCGGGCGGCTACAAGGTGAGCACGGGCGCCGGCATGTACTTTCCGCTCATGCTCGACACCGCCGGCCCGGAGCGGATGAGGCACCTCGAGCAGCCCGCCAGAATCCACGACGAGCTGTTCCCGGAGCTCGCGCGACAACGGTAGCTCGCGTCAGCGGGTCAGCTTCTGCCGACCACCTCTGGATAGGGCTCCGCGCGGAACCCGCAGTTCGCCTGGTAGTCTATGTGCACGGTTTCGCCGTCGAAGTGGCAGGCGAGCGTCGGGCAGAAGGGCGTCTCGGTGAAGCAGAGCCGGAAGACGAAGGTGGTTGCGTCCCGCCAGGCGCCGGCCGCGGCGACCGCCCCGCGGTGCGAGTCGTGCAACGGCGTCTCGGTGCGCATCCACCGGCCGTCCAGGCCACAGGCGATCCGGTGCTCGCCGCGAGCGTTGCGGATTCGCACGGCGCCGCGGCCCTCCGGCGCCGTGGTTGCGGAGGCTTCGCCGTACGAGTGCCCAGAGGAAGATTCAGCACTCTGTTCTGCGGCGCTGCCGAAATCGAAGCCGATGGACTCGTACCCGTGAGCGTTCGGCTCCAGCGCATAGGTTCGGCCGGAAATCTCGGCTGCCCACGGCGAGTCCGGCTCGCCCACCGGCGTCGGCAGCTTCAGGGCGGCCAGTCTCGCGGATAGAGCCTGCTGCCCGGCGGGGTTGTCCGCCAGCGGCTCCGCGCGCATGGCCGGCAGCAGGCGCTCCCAAACCCGGTCCAGCGGGCCCTGCATGTCCTTCAGGCCGGCCGTGATCGCGAGCACCGCGTCCTGCTCCGGCATCACCAGGCAGTACTGACCGAAGGCGCCGTCGCCGCGATAGGCGTTGTGCCGGCAGCGCCAGAACTGGAATCCATAGCCCTGCCGCCAGTCCGCGTTCGACATGCCCGCGTTGGCCACCTGGAACGAGGTCGCCTGCTCGACCCACTCTTCCGGCAGCAGCCGCTCCCCGTTCCACAGTCCGCGCTGCAGATAGAGCTGGCCGAACCGCGCGATGTCCTCTGTTTTGAGCTTCAGCCCCCAGCCGCCGATGTCGATCCCGCGAGGGCACCGGTCCCATGTCGCGCCGTAGATGCCGAGGGGCTCGAAGAGGCGCGGCGTCAGGTAGTCGAGCAGCCGCTCGCCGGTCACCTTCTGCACGATGGCGGACACCATGTAGGTCGCACCGCTATTGTAGACGAAGTGCGTTCCCGGCGCGTGCTCCACCGGGCAGGCCAGGAATCCCTTGACCCAGTTGTCGCCGCCGACCTGTGCAAGCGACGGCGTCGAGTCCTTGTCGTGCCCTGTCGCCATCGCGAGGAGATCCCGAAGGCGCATCGCCTTCAGGTTGTCGCTCGGCTCCGCGGGCGCGTCCTCCGTAAAGAAAGAGAGCACCTGGTCGTCGAGCGAGAGCCGTCCCTCGGCGACGGCCAGTCCTGCCGCCGTCGAAGCAAAGCTCTTGCTCAGCGAGTAGAGCACGTGCGGCGCCTCCGACCGGTACGGGTCCCACCAGCCCTCGGCGACAACGTGGCCGTGCCGCACGAGGATAAGGCTGTGCAGCTCGTGGCCGCTCGCCTCGACGGCGTCGATAAAGGCGAGTATGGCGGCCGAGGCAATGCCCCGGCTCTCCGGCGTGGCGCGCGGCAGTGGCTGGTCCGTCGGTGCTCTGTTCATTTCGACTCCGAAATAAAACGTTCGCTTCAGCCGGCGGGCGTATCCGGGATGCCGGCGCTGCCGATGATATCACCGAGCTCCAATTCGTCGCGAATGAGCTGGTCCGTCGACACCTGAAACAGGTCGGCAATCTTGATTATGAAATCTACGCGTGGAGTGATCTTGCCTGTTTCAATCAGGCTTATGTACCCGTTGTTGGTATATCCAAGCGCGTGGGTAAGCTGGACCAGCGTCAGCCCGCGGCACTTACGAAGCGCTCGAAGTTTCGATCCGAATCTTTCCACGGCCAGTTGACTCTACCCGTAATCTGCGTTATACTATCTTCTAGGTGTAGAAGAACAGATTCCTCGATCGCACGGTGCTATAATCTCAACGACCCGGCGCGAGCCAGCATTACCAGGACCTGTTAAAGACCCCACGGGATACAGCAAAGGCTCGTCGAACCCGGCCTACACCCCCGACGATAGGAGCGTAATTGGAACCGAACAGCGTTTCCGATCGTGATGAGCTTGCCGGCGTCACCGTCCAAAGCGACGCCGTCGCCTACGGCACGGAGCCCCTGCATCGCGGCCTAGACGGATCAAAGAAGCCGCGGAAGACGGGTAGAGTTAATTCAGGCATTGCGACAAACGACCTGGTCCACAGCGCCTACCAAGATAATAACGACGCGGTGTTTCCACATATTCTGAGTCTTTACGTTCCACCGCATTCTCGCGTCGCCGACGTTACGTTTGGCCGAGGCGTATTCTGGAAGAATGTCGACGTTTCGCAGTTTGAATTCTTCCCAAGCGATCTGAAAATGGACGGCGTACCGGCCGGCTGCGCAACTGGCATCGACAGTCGACGGCTGCCGTACGGCGACTGCACCCTCGACGCGGTTGTGTTCGACCCGCCCTATATGCACACCCCCGGCGGCACGGCGCACAACGGCCACCAGAACTACGAAGCTTATTACGCAAATAATGCGGAGCAGGATCCGAAGGTCGTAGAGCAGATATGGATCGAGACGGACGGGAAACCTCCGAAGTACCACGAGGCCGTGCTGGATCTCTATTTCCGCTCCGGACGCGAGGCCTGTCGTGTTCTGCGGCCTGGCGGCATCTACATCGTCAAGTGCCAGGACGAAGTCTGTACCAACCGCCAACGCCTGACCCATCTGGAGATCACCATCGAGCTTGAACAGTACGGGTTCATAGTCGAGGACCTGTTCGTCGTAGTGCGCACAAGCAAGCCCGGCGTTTCGAGACTTCTGCACCGCCAGTACCACGCGCGCAAGAACCACTCCTACTTCATGGTTTACAGGAAGGTTGGCGGCATGAGGCCGGATCGCGGCCCGCAACTCACGATCGGCGAGCGCAACGCGCAGACGGCCATGACGCTACGGGAACGGAGTGCACGGCAGACGTAACGTACGTAGCCTGCACACACCGGCCAGCTCATCAGGCATCGTCAGCAAGCGTATCCGCCTCGTGGAAGAACTCGCCGAATGTCTTGACATGTATTCGCGGGAACTCCGCGGCGAGGTTTGAATACGCGACCGGCACATCAAGATAGTAAACGCGCTTCAATTGAGCGATAAACAGCTGGTATATTCGCCATTGGTCTATAAGGCAGATCTCCTGAACGTGGATTGTCCTCTCGGCGACGTGTGTTTCAGCCAGGCACACAAGAAGCCCGAGAAACCTCCCTACGCCGAAAACGCCGTCGATTATCCTCTGATGCGCCCACACTTGTATTACGCGCTCACGGGTCGATGTTTTTACAGGAACGTGGAATTTCGGCTTGCCCCTGCCAAGGTCGAACGTCAGGTCGGTAGGCAGCTCCGCGCGCATGTCGAGATTGAGCACATCCAAGTTGCGGACAGCGGGTACGCCAAAGCGCAACGCTACCAGGTGAGCCACGACGTGCTCGAAGTAGGTGCCCTGGGTCTTCCGATCGTTGGGCCTCGTCAGGTCGATCGCTGCGCAAAACGCCATCGCCATCTTGTAAACTGCCCTGTTGATTGCGTCGGCGGGAATTTGAGTGACCTCTCCCCGCTCCAGTGCTCGAAGAACGGAATCAGGCTCAACGGACGTAGCGCGGAACAGATCGACATTGACCGCACGAGAACGCTTGCCCGCAATGTCGAACGCGAAATAGTCCTTTCCGGTTATGGACGTGTTCAGCTCGCGGTCGCGAGCACCATCAAGAACGGTCGTGCTCTCCACATAGATCGCACGAAGACAATCGCTGATCTGTTCAGACGGAGCGCCGGACGCAGACAGTCTCCGCAAGGCATTATACGATTCATGTACATCAGGCACTCTAAAGCTCCTTAGACTTCTCGCGGCGGACCGAGCATGCGCTCTACTGGTCGCCGGCCGCGTAGTCCGGCAGGCTCTCCGCGAAGTGGCAGGCGGAGTGCTGGCCGGGCGCGATCTCGCGGAGTGGCGGGGGCTGGGAGCAGACGGCCTGCGCGAAGCTGCAGCGGGCGCGGAAGACGCAGCCGCCCGCCTCGGCGGAGCCCGATTCGGCCGGCGGCCGTGCGGGCGCGGCGTCGGGATCGGGCCGTGGGATGGCGGCGAGCAGCGTGCGCGTGTAGGGGTGGCGCGGATCGGCGTAGATTCGCTCGCTCGGCGCCAGCTCCACGATCTTGCCGAGATACATGACGGCGATCCGGTCGCTCATGTGGCGCACCACCGCCAGGTCGTGCGCGATGAAGAGCATCGTGAGGCCGAGCGTCTGCTGAAGATCGAGCAGCAGGTTCAGCACCTGCGCCTGGATCGAGACGTCCAGCGCGGATACCGGCTCGTCGGCGATCAGGAACTCCGGCTGGACCGCCAGCGCCCGCGCGATGCCGATCCGCTGCCGCTGGCCGCCGGAAAACTCGTGCGGATACCGGTTGCGGTGCGCGCTTCGCAGCCCGACGGTATCCAGCAGCCGCGAGATTTCGGCCTCCTGCTCAAGGCGCGACAGCCGCCGCGGCTCCAGCCCCTCGCGAAGGATGTTGCTCACGGACATCCGCGGGTTCAGCGAGCCGTACGGGTCCTGAAACACGATCTGCATCTTGCGACGCAGCCCGCCCATTTCGGACCGGCCGAGGCCGAACAGCTCGCTGTCCCCGAAGAGGGCCTTGCCGCTCGTCGGCTCGATCAGGCGTAGGAGCAGCCGGCCCGTCGTGGACTTCCCGGAGCCGCTCTCGCCCACCAGCCCCAGCGTCTCGCCCTTGCGGACCGTGAAGCTGATCCCGTCCACCGCCTTCACCACGCCCGCCGGCCCGCCCAGCAGCCCCCCGCCGATCGGAAAGTGCTTCACCAGATTCTCGACGCGTACGAGGTCGGCCATCACGCGGCGGCTCCCTTCGCTCCGGCGACCGTCGGCGGCGCTGCCGCGAATTCGGGCTGGACCCAGCACGCGGACGCATGCGCCTCGCCGACGGCCATGAGCGGCGGCTCCTCTTCGGCGCACTTGCCGATCGCCCAGGGGCAGCGCGCGCGGAAGCGGCATCCGGCCGGCAGGCGCAGCGGGTTGGGCACAATGCCGGGGATGGTCACGAGCGGCTGCTTGGGCGGATGATCGAGCCGGGGCACGGCGCGGAGCAGCCCCTGCGTGTAGGGGTGGCGCGGACCGCGGAAGAGCGACCGCTTCGGAGCGCGCTCCACGACCTTGCCGGCGTACATCACGGCGACGGTATCGCAGTTCTCCGCGACAAGGCCAAGGTTGTGCGTGATGAGCAGGATCGCCGTGCCGTGCTCGCGCTGCAGCTCCCGCTGCAGCGCGAGGATCTGCGCCTGGACGGTCACGTCGAGCGCCGTGGTAGGCTCGTCCGCGATGAGGACCGCTGGCCGGCAGGAGAGCGCGACGGCGATCATGACGCGCTGGCGCATTCCGCCGGACAGCTCATGCGGATAGCTGCGGATCCGCCGTTCGGGGTCCGGTATTCCTACGTCGGCGAGCAGGGCGGTCGCCTGCTTCAGCGCCTCCCGACTGGTAACTCTCCGGTGCGCGCGCAACGCCTCTACGATCGGGTCGGAGATGGGAAACAGCGGATCGAGGCTGGTCATCGGCTCCTGGAAGATCATGCCGATCTCGCCGCCGCGCCGGACGCGCATCTCGCGCTCCGGCAGCTTGAGCAGGTTCTCGCCGCGGAGTAGGACTTCGCCGGCGACGATCTTCCCCGGCCGGGCGATGAGCCGCATGATCGACAGCCCCGTCACGCTCTTGCCGCAGCCGGACTCTCCGACGAGGCCGAGCGTCCGGCCCTGCGCAATCTCCAGGTCAATGCCATCGACCGCCGGCACGCGCCCCTGGTCGGTGAAGAAGTGCGTCTTGAGCCCCCGCACCTGCAGCACGGGCGCATCGTCGATTTCGGCCAATACTACCTCCGCAGCTTCGGGTGTCAGGGCGGGCTCATCTTGCGCAATCGAGCGGCAATCGGGCGCGCGGTCCCATAGGCGGGTTCAGGGCGCCGGCAGGAACAGCGCCGCGGCGGCGAGACGCCGATGCCGGCTACCTCCGCAGCTTCGGGTCGAGCGCGTCGCGCAGGCCGTCGCCCAGGAAGTTGAACGCAAGCACGGTGATAAAGATCATCAGGCCGGGCGTGAGCATCCAGAACTTGGATGTCAGCACCTCCAGGTCCTGCGCGGCCGAGAGCATGTTGCCCCAGCTCGGCACGGGAATCTTGATGCCGAGACCGAGGAAGCTCAGCCCGGATTCGGCGAGTATATAACCCGGAATCGCAAGCGTCGCCGATACGGTTGCGTAGGTGAAGGTGCCTGGCAGGATGTGTCGGCGAATGATGTTGAAGTCGGACACTCCCAGCGCGCGGGCCGCCTGCACATACTCCAGCTCCCGCGTCGCAAGCGAAATTCCGCGGATGACTCGCGCCAGCCCGGCCCACCCGACGAAGCTCAGGATCACGATGATGAGCAGGAACGTCAGCCGGGGATCGAGCGTCGGTGGCAGCAGCCCGGCCAGCGCGATCAACAGGTAAAAAGTCGGGATCGACTGGATCACCTCGCACAGCCGCATCAGTACGTTGTCGATGGCCCCGCCGAAGTAGCCTGCCGCCCCGCCGATGAGGAGGCCGATCGAAAACGTGATGCAGATCGCGATGATTCCGATCGAGAGCGAGATTTGCGACCCGACGAGCAGGCGCGAAAAGACATCGCGGCCCTCGGTGTCCGTGCCAAGCGGGTGGAACGCCGTGTCGCCTTGGCCGCCGAACAGGTGGGTTCGGAGCGGGAGGATACCGAGCAGGCGGTACTCCTCGCCGCGGACGAAGAAGCGGATCGGCGTAATGCTGTCGCGGGCGACGTGGTACTCCTGCGACTCGATGTCCAGGTCCAGGCGCTCGGTATGTGGAAGCAGCGAGAATCGGCCCCGCGCGTCGTGGAAGACGATGGGAGATGGCGGCTGGTAAACGCGGTCGCTGCGTTCCGTCATTGGGTACGGCGAGAGGAAGTTCGCCAGGATCGCCATGAGGTACAGCAGGATGACGACTGCGCCCGCTACCATGGCCACCCTGTTCTTGCGAAGCTGCCGCCAGGTCAACTGCCAGGGCGTCTCGGACGGGCCGTCTTCGAGCGCCCCAGGGTCATCTGCGGTGCTCGCCGCCGCATGTGTCGCAGGCAAAGACACTACCGTCCCATCCGTATTCGAGGGTCCGTTACCGCAAGCAGAATGTCGCTAACCAGATTACCGGCCATGAGCAGGGCCGCGCCCATGGTGAACGCGCCCATCACCAGGAAAGTGTCCTTGCTCAGCACCGATTCCAGGATAAGCCGGCCGAGACCGGGCCATGCCATCACATTCTCCACAAGCGCGGAGCCGGAAAGCAGGCCGGCGAGGCTGAATCCGAGCAGGGTGATAAGCGGGTTGATCGCGTTGCGGAGCGCGTGCTTGAAGATCACCGCGCGCTCCGGCAGGCCGCGAGCGCGCGCTGCCGAGATGAAGTTCTCGTGCAGCGTGTCCAGCATGCTTCCTCGCATCTGGCGCATGATGCCCGCGCAGCCCGCGAGCCCCAGCACCAGCGTCGGCAGGAGCAGGTGCCGCGCGGTATCGACGAACTGCTCCCTGGCGTTCATCTCATCGAAGTCGGGACTGTGCATTCCGCCGATCGGAAACCAGCCGGACCGCTGCGCGAAAAGCATAGCGAGAAGCGCGACGAAGAAGCCCGGCACCGAGATGCCGCTGTACGCCAGCAGGGAGCACGCCCGATCGACCACGCTGTTGCGCTTCACCGCGGAAAGGACTCCGAGCGGTATGGCGGTGCCCCACGCCACGACGAACGCGCACGCGGAAAGCAGCAGCGTGTTGCCCATCCGCTGCCAGATCACCGTCGCCACCGACTGGCGCGTGGCCAGCGAAACGCCGAACTTGAGGTGAAGTGCGTTCCAGAGCCAGAGGAGGTATTGCACGGGCCACGGTTTGTCCATTCCGAACTCGCGGATCACGCTCCTTTTCAGCTCTTCCGAGAACTGATCGCTGCTCATCATCGTGTGAACATAGTCGCCTGGCGCGAGCTGCAGAACGGCGAAGCATAGGAAGGATATCCCGATCAACATCGGGATCATCGTCAGCAGCCGCTTAAGGATAAAGCGGATCATCGCCGGCAAAGCGGTCTCCTCACGTGCCGGACGGCCGTCGCAGCCAGCCGGCCCTGCCGCTCGGCCATGTTACGAGCAGCGCGGGCATTTTCGCCAATGTATGCCGCGGACTGGCCCCGTGCAGCCGCGGACCGGCCGGCCTCAGCGCGAACGGCGCCGGCGCTATCGCTCCGAGAACTCATAGATGTTCCAGCGGACGCCACCCAGCGAGTTCGGGCGCACGTTTGCGAGATTGTTCTTCACGGCCCAGAGGGAATCGGACGTCGTCAGGAATATGAGCGGCTGCTGATCGTACAGAATCTCCTGCCACTTGTTGTAGAGCGTCTTGCGCTTGGCCGAGTCAGGCTCCTTCTCCGCCGCGCCGAAGATGCGGTCGATCTCGGCCTCCCACGGCGTCGCGGGCTTAGCCTCGCGCGGCCACCAGGGATGGACGATCCCGGAGCTCAGCCAGACGTTCTTGCCGCCGACCTGCTCGACGCCTCCCGTGAATGCCAGCACGTGCGCCTCCCAATCGAACGTCTTCCTGAGCCTCTCGACGAGCGAATTGAACTCGACCTGCGAGACGGTCACCTTGATACCCAGCTTTCGCAGCTCCTCCTGGATCGCGGTGCAGTAGGCCGCGTTGATGTTGTTGCCCGTGTTGGTCATGAGCGTGAATTCGACGGGATGGCCCGCCGCGTCGTACAGGTCCGCGCCGCGCTTCACAAAGTGCGCCTGTCCGAGAAGCGCCGCGGCCTTTGCGAGATCGTGCGGGATCGGCTTGAGCTTTTCGTCGAAGTAGAGCTTGTTGGCGACCGAGACGGGGCTGAAGAGCGGCCTTCCCAGTCCGCGGAGGGCGGTGTTGCACATGTTTTGGCGGTCGATCGCGTAAGAGATCGCCTGGCGGAACTGCTTGCTGTTGAACCAGGCCCGTTTATAGGCGGGCAGCTTCGTGTTCGCCGGATTCACGTTGAAGCTCAGATAGGAGAAGCCCCAGTTCGGCCCAACGTCGAGCGCCCGGTAGCCGCCGGAGCCGGCGCCCGCCCTTACGCTCGGCCAGTCCTGTGGCCGAAGCTGGACGTAGTCCGTTTCGCGGGCGCGAAAGCGCAGGACGGTCGTGTTCAAATCCGGGACGACCTCGGTGAAGAGGCCCTGCAGATACGGCAGCCGAGCGCCCGTTGCGCCCGCGCGCCAGTAGAGCGGGTTGCGCCGAAACGTGATGTTCTGCGAAGGCGTGTACTTCGAGATTATAAACGGCCCCGTGCCGACGATATCGGTTACCGGCGTGCTCAGGTTCCACGTATTATTGAACTGCCCGGCCCTCCAGGCGGCCTCTAGCTTGTGCTTCGGCAGGATCGCGGGGCCTATAACGTCGAGGAACGGGCCGACAACGGTCGGCAGCGTAAACTCCACCGTCATCGGGTCGACCTTGCGGTACTTCATCGGTTTCCCGCTGAAGGTGAGGATGTCGCGAACAGGCGTGGGGATGTTCTTGTCGTAAATCAGGTTGAAGGTGAAGACGACGTCGTCCGCCGTGAACGGCTGCCCGTCCGACCACTGAGTGCCGCGCCGCAGCTTGAACGTCCACTTCAGGTGGTCCTTCGACTCCTGCCAGGAGGAGGCCAGGTTCGGCTCGATCTTTAGGGTCTCCGCATTCCGGCCCACCAGCCCGTCGAACACGTAGCCGAGCGGAACAGTGCTGGAGGTCTCATTGGCGATCAGTACGTTCCAGGTCTTGGGGTCCGCGATCGCGGCGTCGATTACGCGGCCGGCGAGCTTCCCGGTGGTCGGCATACGGAACAGGTCCGGCCCCGCGGCGGGCCTCGCCTGCGCGCTGGCCGGCATTCTCGTCCAGAGCGCGATCACCCCCATCGCCGCACACACCGCTGCTAACCGAATCCAGACTGCTCTTCGCATCGTCCACCTCTCCGCCACGTAAGTGCCTTGCGCGGCCCGATGCCGGACCGGCGATGGAGTTCTACGCGGGGCGCTGTGAGTCCTGCGTTACGTTCGCGAGTGCGAGACGCCGTTAGAGCAGCTTCACCGCCTCCACGCGCCAGCCCTGCCGGTGGTACGTGTCGCCGAACGTCCCTTTTTCGTTCAGGGGCAGGTTCAGGCTGTCCCAGGCCGTCTGGTCCCAGCGGATCAGGATGCGGCGGTTCTCACGCTCCCAGGTCCATTGCCCCCGTGGCACGCCGTTTGCCGAGAGGACAGTGCCGTCGCGCTGAAAGGTCCAGATCGTCTGGAAGCTTGGACCGCAGCGCACAGTCCATTTGCCCAGCAGCGCGTCCTTGATCTGCGCGCTATCGTTCGCGGCGGCGGGGCCGGCGGATTTCGCCGCGTCACCCGCAGGCAGGTCGCCCAGCGCGGCGAGGATGCTTCGCGCGCCGGCGAAATCGTGGCGCTTCGTGGCGGCCAGCAGGTCGCGGCGCAACGCCCGCTCCACGCGCACGCGCTCGGCCTTGACCGCCGCCTCGTACCTCCGGCGCGCCTCACCAACACGAAATCGGTAGCGGGCCATGGCGGCGCTCGTGCTCGCCGGCAGTCGCTGCGTGGTCGTGGAACCGGCGATAGGCGCCGCCTGAGCGGCGGAGCACCCCAGGGCAATCGACAGTGTGGCGAAGACAAAGACACGTTGCTTCATACCGGACCTCCAGGTGACGGGTAAGATGCGGACACCGATTTGACGACCGAGGACGCCCATCGTTACGCAGCGCCCGGCTCGCTTGCGTTGCCAGGCAGGAAACAGCCCGCCCGCGGCCGAACTGTCCGCTTTAGCGCCACGCACGGCGCTGCCGGCCCGCGCCTGGTTGTACCACGATGCTCACACTTGTTTTCACGGACATGGAGGACTCGTCGGTCTTCTGGCGCGAGCTGGACCACGCGTTTACGCCGGTCCTGAAGCGCCACGACGACCTTCTGCTGACTATCGCGGCCG
>DATGJU010000509.1:0-6192 GCA_035295045.1 Chthonomonadaceae bacterium | reverse complement strand
CTGAACGCGGCTTGCGTTGAATTTCATGAGGATCAGATAGGGAAGCGGCAGCACTGGCAGCCCCTGTGCATCGCGGTTCGTTTGTGCTTCAAGCAGGGCCGCCGTAACCCAGTTCTCTTCCCCATAAAGCAGATCGATCGGGAAGTTTTGCGGTGAGAGCCAGCGACTGCCGCCGATACTCAATCCACCCTTATAGGCATATTGTGCGCCGATCATCCGTTCGTTTGCGGCGTGCGAGTCGTCATTGTGAACGAGGATATCCAGATCGTCTGTCGTCCGTTCCGGCATGTAGAGGCGCGTAGCCGCAGCGCCTACTGCACACCATGGGATCGCACCGAGTACTGACGTTAAGTCTGGAAACTGCATCCGTGTTGTCCGGCGAGTCAGATAGTCCCGGCCGCTGCCGCTTCCAGGCCGCTGCCGCTGTTGTGCTATAGAGATTAGAAGACGACGTCTTGCTGTTGCTGTATTCATCTGGCCGCTGTTCTAGTCCTTCGTTATCACCTCGTCCAGGTTAAGGACAAGGTTGGCGACGGAAGTCCACGCCGCCAGTTCCGCCGGTGACATCGCCTCATTACGCTTCGACTCGCCGACGGAGAGCAGCTTGATCGCTGCCGCATTATCCTTCTGGTACGTCGCAAGCTCCTGGCGATAGTAGTCGAGCAGCACCTTCTGCTCCGCCGGCTTCGGCGATCGCAGCAGGGCGAGCCGGTAGACGTAGGCGATCCGCTGCTCGGGCGTGGCGCCGCCTTCAAGCATGATGCGCTCCGCCAGCTTGCGCGCCGCCTCGACGAAGCCGGTCTCGTTCATCAGCTCCAGCGCCTGCAGCGGCGTGTTCGTCACCGAGCGGCGGACCATGCAGAACTCCCGCTCCGGCGCGTCGAACGTCTGCAGCGAGGGCGGCGGGACGGTGCGCTTCCAGAAGGTGTACATGCTGCGCCGGTAGAGGCTCTCGCCGTGGTCCTGGACGTAGGTCTGCGCCGAGAATCCGCCTCCAAACGCGATCTCCTCCCACAGACCGGCGGGTTGGTAGACGTGTACGGATGGGCCGCCGATCTTGTCGACGAGCAGGCCGGAGAGCGCCAGCGCCTGGTCCCGCACGAACTCAGCGGGCAGCCGCGAGCGCGGGCCGCGAGCCAGCAGCCGGTTCTCCGGATCGCGCTCGGCCAGCTCCGGCGTCAGCCGCGACGACTGGCGGTAGGCGGCCGATGTGACAAGCAGCCGAATCATGGCCTTCGTGTTCCACCCCGATCTGACGAACTCGGTCGCCAGCCAATCGAGCAGCTCCGGGTGCGACGGCCGCTCGCCCTGCGTCCCGAAGTCCTCTGCTGTCTTTACCAGCCCCGTGCCGAAAATGAGCTGCCAGTACCGATTGACCGCTACGCGCGACGTCAGCGGATGGTCCGGCCGGACGAGCCAGCGAGCCAGATCGAGACGGGTGAGGCGCGGCTGCGCCTGTGCCGGAGTCTGCGCCGGGCTTGTGGGCGGCCCGACGGCGAGCGCCGCCGACCGCGCGCCGGCGGGCCGGGTTCGGGAGGCGGCGCGGCCGTCGGCGGTAAGCGACGACGAAGGTCGCGAGGTCGGGCCGCCAAGCTCGCGCGACAGCGTGGCCGAGTCGGCGGATGAGTCGGGCGCGGCCGGCGATGACGTCAACTTCGTCGCCAGGAGGCCCTCGGCCGGCGATGACGTGAACGTATTCGCCAGAGGGCCCTCGGCCGCACCCGCACGCGTATACCAGCCCTTCGGGGCACGAGAATTGGCAGTCGAAGCGCCGGATGAGGGTGACGACATCGTCTCGGTGAGGAACTCCGGGAGGCCGGGCTCAACCTTGTCGCCCTTTCTGTCGTACTGTCCGCGGATCAGCATGAACGTGTCGCGCGGCTTGTCCATCTCCTGCATCACCATGGAGGTCGGTATCGCCGCGTCGATGTCCGCGTACCGCTTCTTGGCGTCGGCGAGCGCGGAGGCGCGCTGCCGGTATACGGCGTCTTCGCTGGTGAGATAGGCGGTCAGCAGCGCCTGCTTCTGCTCCGCGGTGCGCTTCTCGGGCGCGATCGCGAGAAGCTCCCGCACGCCGTCGGAGCCGGCGATCTGCGCGACTTCGGCGGCCGACAGCTCGCGGCCGTAGATCCGAACGTCGTCGATACTGCCACGGAAGAAGGCGTTGCCGTTGCGGCTGCCGATGCGCGCCGCCACCGGCGTCTTGATGGTGTCCGTCAGCGCGTCGTGCGTGATGTCCAGATCGGCGGCCTTGCCGTTGACGTAGATGTGGATGCCCTTCGCCTTGCTGGAGCCGTCGTAGGTCACGAAGAGATGCGTCCACCTGTTCAGCTCGAACTGGCTCTTCGTGTTGACGCGGATCGCGTTGCCCTCCCACGAGTGGATCAGGTGGACGAAGGCTCGGCGATCGCCGAGGTACAGGTCCCAGCCGCGGAACATGTTCGGGTCGTCCATCCGAGAGACCACGGTCATCGCGCCGGCATCGGTCGGGTAGATCCAGGCTCCGTATGAGAACTTGTCCGTGCGGTCGAAGGCGACGTCGGTTCCGATTTCGGCGTGAGTCGCGCCGTCGAGCAGGAGCGCGCCGCCGAACTTGCCCGCGCCGAACTGCGGCTTGCCTTTGATGGCGGCCGGCTTGAGTCTGCCCTGCGCCTCCTTGGCCTCGCCGCCCGCTCCCTCGTCAAACGTGTAGTTGGCCAGCAGCCCGGCCTCGACGGCCGGCGATGCGCCCACGGAGGCCCGCTGGCGCTGCTCCCAGGCCGGCAGGCCCGGCGCAGCCTCCGCGGCTCGGTCTCGCAGGGTTCTCTCTGCGTCTGCGACGGTTTTCGCGGCTCGGTCCAGCGCCACCTGCTGCTCCGGCTCGGGAGCGCGCATGAAGGGCGCTGCGTTGCCCTTCTGGCCGTCCAGTCCGTTCTCGGCGATACTGTTGAAGAAAGCGTAGAACCGGTAGTAGTCGCGCTGCGTGATCGGATCGTACTTATGCGTGTGGCACTGGCCGCACCGCATCGTAAGGCCCATCCAGGTAGTCGCCGTGGTATCGATCCGGTCGAAAATATAGGCGGCCTGGTACTCTTCCGGTATGGCGCCGCCTTCGAAGTTGATGGGGTGGTTGCGGTTGAAGCCGGTCGCGAGCTTCTGGTCGAGCGTCGCGCTCGGAAGCAGGTCGCCGGCAAGCTGCTCGATCGTAAACTGGTCGTTGGGCTTGTTCTTGTTGTACGCGTCGATCACCCATTCGCGCCAGCGCCACATCTCCCGCTGGCTGTCGATATGATAGCCGTGTGTATCAGCGTAGCGCGCCAGGTCCAGCCACTGGAGGGCCATGCGCTCCCCATAGTGAGGGCTGGCGAGGAGCCGGTCTACCTGCTTCTCGTAAGCGTCCGGGCTCTTGTCCGCAACGAAGGCGTCCAGCTCCTGCGGCGTCGGCGGCAGGCCGGTGAGGTCAAAGGAGAGCCGGCGCAGCAGGGTAGCGCGGCCCGCTTCGGGCGACGGCTTCAGTCCCTCCTTCTCGAGGCGCGCGAGGATGAACCGGTCGATCGGATTGCGGACCCAGGCGGCCTGTCTGACGGCCGGAAGAGCGGGCCGGACAGGCGGAACAAAGGACCAGTGCTGCTTGTAGACGCCGCCCTGCGCGATCCACTGCTTGATAAGCGCTGCCTGAGCCGGCTTGATCGTCTTGCCGGAGCCGGCCGGCGGCATGTGGAGCGGCCCGGTGTCGGAGATGCGCCGGTAGACCTCGCTCAGCTCCGGATGGCCCGGAGCGACGGCCGCCCGGCCGGAAGCGCGCTTCGCGTAAGCGCCCGCCTGCGTGTCCAGCCGCAGGCCCGCCTGCCGCTGCCTCTCGTCGAAGCCGTGGCACTTGAAACAGGCGTCCGAGATGATCGGCCGGATATCGCGGTCGTAGTCGAGTCTGGCGGCGGCCGGAGCAGGTGCAATCGTGTCGGAAGGCGCACGCAACGTGCGCTTGGGCGGTCCTGCAAATGCGGCTGCCACTGCGAACGTTGTCAGCGCCAGCGCGGAACCAAGCGGTACGGATAAGAGCCTCATGGGTCTCCCAAGTATGGACCTTTGTTTCGTTGGAGCACGGTCGCGCATGGAATGTTTCGGATTCCGGGCGCCATTTGCGACTACGATCGAGCGAGGCTCACGCCAAACCGTTCGAGCCGGTGGCCGGGCGCAATTATCGCCTACAGTGATATAATGTACCATCGAATGCGCGCGGCGCCGCGGAGAGGTGTGCGGTATGCCTGAGGATACATTCATTCAAGACGAACGGACCGGACCGGACCGGTATCCCGGCATGGACCCGTACTTGGAGAGTCCGGATTATTGGCAGGGATTCCATAACGGTTTTATTGCACACATCCGCGACACGATGAACGCCGTTCTGCCTCCAGGATACATCGCGTTTATCGAACAGCGTCTTGCAATTCAGCCGGAGGATCAGTTACGCGTCGTGGATCGCGCAGGGATCAAGCGCCCGGCGTCGGCGGTCACCTCCGACGCCGCACTGGCTCTAGCAGAGCGAGGAAGGCCCGACGGCATTGTCAGCGCCTGGTTGTTCTGTATCAGCGCTCGCTGGTCAGGCCAGAACATCACCGTCAGGTCGTCGATTTGGCGCCACGCGGTGCGGTATCCGTACGTGGCATCGCTAGGACGCGCGTCGATCTGTTCTGTGCGAAATAGGTAGTAGCGAATCACCTGCCAGCAGTCCCGGTTATAGTTCAATCTCGCTATCGTGCCCAAATCAGCCAGGATATCGAGCTCCGTCAGCCCGGCCTCCTCGCCTACCTCCCGTCGCGCCGTTTCTTCCAGCGTCTCGCCAGACTCCGTTCCGCCTTTTGGCAAGACGTAGTCCCCGTCATCGTCGCCGCAAACCAGTGCAACGAGCAGACGGCTGCCCTCGCTGCGCACGACCACCCCGCCGGCGCCGATCCGCTCTCGTACATTCGGCGGGCGCGTAAACCATGAATCGTCGATCAACATAAATCAGCCAGTCACCAGCAATCTGGAAGCGACTACCATCTACCGCGGCTTCAGCCAGCCCTGCGTGCGGAGCCAGCCCTCGGCGCGCGCCGGCCACTGCGATACCAGGTTCTCCGAATGCCGCAGGCCGTAGCCGTGGCCGCCTTTCGGATAGACGTGCAGCTCGAACGGAACCTTCGCCTTCTTTAGAGCAAGCGCGTAGAGCAGCGCGCCCTCGACGTGCACCGGATCGTCCTGCGTCATCGTGATGAAGGTCGGAGGCGTGTCCGCAGTCACCTTGATCTCCGGCGCGAGGTGGGCGTTGTCGTCCGTCGCCAGGTAGGCCGGGTAGATGAGAATGCAGAAGCTGGGCCGGCAGCTCTCCTTGTCGGCCTCGTCGACGGCCGGGTAGGTCCGCTCCGCCGCCGAAGCGCACGTGGTCGCGGATAGGTGGCCGCCCGCGGAGAAGCCGAGGATGCCCACGCGCGCCGGGTCGACTTCCCACTCCTTGGCGTGGAAGCGGACGAGCCCCAGGGCGCGCTGCGCGTCCTGGAGCGGCGCGGCGTACCTCTCGCGGTCCCTTCGTGCCGGCACGCGGTACTTGAGTAGTACCGCCGTAACGCCAATGGAATTGAGCCAGTCACAGACCTCCGTGCCCTCCAGGTTCATCGCCAGGATCGAATATCCGCCACCGGGACAGACGACGACTGCCGCTCCCGTCCGCTTCTCCGCGGGCGCCGGATAGACCGTGATCGTGGGCTGCGAGACGCTTCCAAGGCGAATCACGTAGCTCTTGGAGGCTCGGTCCTCATTGGCCGGCGATGTATCCTTCTCCTCGCCGATGTCGTCTTTGTCTCCAGGGGCTGCGCCCGGCCAGAGCGGAATCGGTTTCATAGCTTCAAACCTCTCCGAGTTAGCCGCCGGCGCGGCGGTGGCCGGCGTTCTCGCCCCAGCGAATGCCGCGGCAGTCAGCAACGTGAATGCGCCCACAGAAATGATTGCAATCGATCGATGTATCATCGGTATCTTCCTGTTCTCACGGCGATGGGCGCGATAACACCAGTACAGCGGGTTGAAACCCGCGGCTAATGTCCTGGCCCGGCGGGTTGAAACCCGCGGCTAACGTCCTGGCCCGGCGGGTTGAAACCCGCGGCTAATGTCCTGGCCCGGCGGGTTGAAACCCGCGGCTAATGTCCTGGCCCGGCGGGTTGAAACCCGCGGCTAACGTCC
>DATGJU010000508.1:0-8415 GCA_035295045.1 Chthonomonadaceae bacterium | reverse complement strand
AGGGTCCCTGTCGAAGTCGGTATCGCGGTACGGAAGGTAGATCTCGCAGCCGTCGACGCGGGCGACGAGAGCGCGCACGGACGGCAGGCGGCCGCCAAGCGTCGCGATCGCATCCACGATAACGCCGATCTTGTCCCCGTCCGGCGACACGAGCCGCTTATCCAGAATCTGCGTGAGGTACTTCATGTTCCCCCATTATACTGGATTGTCGAGCTCGAGCTCCTTCTTCAGCAGACGCTTCAGGACCTTGCCTGTGCCGCCGCGCGGGAGGGCATCGCGGAAAATCACGCGCTGCGGCACCTTGTAGTTGGCCAATAGCTGCCGGCAGTGGCGCAGCAGGTCCCGGTCCGAAGCCTCCGCGCCGGACTTGCGCACGATCACCGCGACGACCGCCTCGCCGCGCAGCGCGTCCGGCACGCCGATCACCGCCGCCTCCTGGACCGCCTCGTGCCCGTGCAGCGCCTCCTCGACCTCGCGCGGATAGACGTTGAGGCCGGAGGTGATCACCATGTCCTTCTTCCGGTCCACGATGAAGACGTAGCCATCCGAATCGGCCTTGCCGAGGTCCCCCGTATGGTACCAGCCGCCCTTCATCGCCTCGGCGGTCGCTTCAGGCTGGTTCAGGTAGCCGAGCATCACGTTGTCGCCGCGAACGACGATTTCGCCGATCGTTTCGGGGGGCAATGCGCGATCCTCGTCGTCGAAGATCGCGATCTCGACCCCCGGCAGGGGCGGACCGACGCTGCCGGCCTTGCGTGGACCGTCCATGGGATTGACCGAGGTGACGGGACTGCACTCCGTGGGGCCGTCGCCCTCCAGTACCGGGATGCCGAAGCGCCTCTCCAGCGCCTCCAGCGTTGCGCCGGCCAGCGGCGCGCCGCCGGAGACGAAGAAGCGAACCGCTCCAAGGTCCTCCGGACCGCGGGCCGTCATAAGAAGCGCGTTCAGCATCGCCGGCACGGCCGGGAAGATCGTGATGCCGTGTCGCCTGACGCCCTCCAGCACGCGGGCAGGCGCGAAGCTCTCCAGGAGCAGGGACGCGCAGCCGGCCTCCAGGCACACGTTCATGCAGACCGTCGCGGCGAAGGCGTGGAACAACGGCAGGACGGTCAGGAAGCGATCCGCTTCCGAAAAGTGCAGCCGCGCGCGCACCTGCTCCACGTTGCGGACGAGGTTCCGGTGCGAGAGCATCGCGCCTTTTGGCCGCCCGGTGGTCCCGGAGGTATAGATGATGACTGCGCAGTCGTTTTCGGATCGGCGCTCCACGGCTGCGCGGCCCGAGGGGCGCGACTCCGACGGATTGGCCGCCGCGGTCCCGTCGTCTGGCTCGGGACCCGCCATGAGTGCGTCGAGCGTAGTATATCCCTCGATGGCGTTGGCCCCGGTCGGATCTTCAGCGACCCCGGGCGGCGTCGCGCAGACGACGTGCCGGAGCTCCGGCAGCCCGGCGTGAGCAGCCAGGAGCGCGGGCAGGAGCTGCGGAATGGCAACCACCAGGCGGACCGAGGCGTCGCGCCAGATGTACTCCAGCTCGTTCGGCTTGAGCAGCGGATTGACCGGCACGACGACCGCGCCAATCGCGGCCGCCGCGTAATAGGCGTAGACAAAGGCCGGGCAGTTCGGCAGCAACAGAGAGACGGCGTCGCCGGCCCTAACTCCCAATCGAGTGAGGCCCGCAGCGCAGCGGCCGACATGGTCAGCGAGGTCGTCGTAGGAAACCTCGACGTCGTGGTCGATCAGCGCAACGCTCCCTCCGTATCGCGCGGCGCCGATCGTGATGATGTCCGGAAGCAGCCGGACGCGCCTGTCCGACTGCCCAGACTGCGGCGGCGGAGTTTGCTCCGCGATCTCCCGTTGTGGGGACTGGTCCGTATTCCCGAAGTCTGTGGGCCGCCCTTCGACCGGTGCGGGAGTCACACCGGTGGGCGCAGCGTGATCGGAATTCATGAGGTCTACTCCGATGTGCAATCCTGCTGCCGCTCCTGGTAGTAGCGGCAGTGATCGGTCAGCGGACACTCCTGGCACCGCGGCGTTGGCGCTTTGCAGACTGTCCGGCCATGGACGATGAGCGCGACGTGGAAGCGGTAGACATTTTCGGGAGCGACCATGGCCTGGAGCGCATCGTGCGCCTTCGCTTCACCGATGCGCTTCTCGATCAGGCCGAGCCGCCACGCCACGCGGAAGATGTGCGTGTCCACGGGCATCACGGGCCGGCCGAGGGCGAAGCTCAGGACGATCGCCGCCGTTTTCGGACCGACGCCGGGCAGTGCCATCAGGTACGCGCGCGCCTCGGCGTCGGGCATCTCGCGGAGGCGCTCCAGCGAGATGCAGCCCTCGATCTCTACGAGTCGGCGCAGCACCTGCTGAACGCGTGCGGCTTTACTGTCGGCCAGGCCGCCATGCCGGATCGTGTCGGCGACCGCCTTCGTCTCCGCCGCAAGGACCGACTCCCAGGCGGGATACGCCTCTTTGAGGCTCGCAAAGGCGCGCAAGGAGTTCGTGTCAGACGTGTGCTGCGAGAGGATGCAGGCGATTAGCTCGTCGACCGGCTCGAATCGGGGCGACCAGATCGGCACGCCGTAGCGCGCCTCGAGCCGCTGCTGAATCACCTCGACGCGTGACAGCTCGGCTTCCGGCCGCGGCGTGGGCTCGATTGTTCGCGCGTCGACTACGGGATTGTCCATCTTCGCCATGTCGGGCAGATTGTACCCGTATTGCCACCTCACTTTCGAGCGCGTGCCGCCCGCTCGGGCCGGATAGATTACCGGCCGTAAGGAGTGCGGGTTTCCCGGCCCGGCCGCACCGTCCGCGGGAATACCGGCAGTTGTGCCATCTCCGCAGCGCCACGGCGAAGGGAAGAACCGGCTATATAGGATGCCGGCAGGATGCGGCGCGTGAGCGACAGGGAGCGTTGGACGTGGGATTGAGGATAGTTGCAGACAACCGAGACGGGCGCACGGCGGCACGCAATGCCGACCCGCGAGCGCAGCGAGCGCTGCGGCTCAGCCTCGGAATAAAGGTGAACGTAAGCAGCGCAAAAGGAGAGCTGGTCGCGCGCACGGAGGCGGAGCACGTCGCCGGCCGGCGCGTGCCGACGCAGTGCGGCGCGCAGAATGCGGAGGCCGCGCGGACGGGCCTGCGCGCGGGTACAGCCGCGTCCATGCTCCTTCCGGCCGCCTCCATTGTGGAGCGCTCCGCCTACGATCTGCCGCAGCTCGCCGGCTATGCCGCCTTGAAGATAGGCTGAAGCCCGGATGCGTAGGCGCGCAGCTCGGCGATCTCGCCGTCTGTGATCGGGCGGAATCGGTCGGCCAGATCCATCGCCAGCCGGAAGAGCCGAGGATCGCCCGGCGGAACGGCGGCCGTGATCGGCTGCGAGAGCGTGAAGCGCAGCGCCAGCTCCGCCAGCCGCGGATCCGTCAGCGGCTCGTACCAGCAGTGCGGATAGGGTCGCTCCGCGCCCTCCTTCCAGTTCGTGCGCGCCATAGATTTAAGCGCCAGCCGCGCCGCGCCCTTCTCCTCGGCCCTCGCGATGATCTGCGGACCGAACCCTCCCTCATAGAACGTCACGAAGTTGATCGGAAACAGCGCCGACTTGAACGGAAACTCCTCCAGCGCGAGGAGAGCCGCCTCGACGGAGTGCGCGCTGAACCCGATGTGCCGCACCTGTCCGCGCCGCTGCGCCTCCAGAATCGCCTCCATCGCGCCGCCGGCTCCCAGCGCCTGCTCCACCTCGGCGCGCGTGGTGATCGCGTGGAGCTGATAGAGATCCACGTGGTCCGTCTGCAGGTGATCGAGCGACCGGCGCAGCTCGAAGGCGGCGCCGTCGCGGTCCCGGCGGCCGGTCTTGCAGGCGAGGAAGACGCCATCGCGCCGGCCTTTGAGCGCCGGCCCCAGGCGCCGCTCCGTCTCCTGCTCCTTTCCGTAGCTCGGCGCCACGTCGAAGTAGTTGACGCCGCGGTCCAGCGCCTCCCCGACGATGGCGTCCGCCTCCGGCTGCGACATATCGACCAGCACCACGCCGCCCAGCCCGACGATCGAGAGCTGCGCGCCGGTGTCTGTATAGGGCCTTAGTTCCACTTCGGTTTCTCCTAACACCCCGTCTAAATCGTCAATCCTGTTGTTACCACGTTGTTGTGGCGCAGTGAAGCGCATTCATGCGGGAAACCGTGTATTGGCGCGTCTCTCGCGCATTGAGCTTATTCTGCGTTCGGTCTCGTGGCTCGCAGATGGGCATCGGCGTCCGTTGGGTGCGAACTCCAAAATTCGGTGAGCAAGTCGGACAATATGTTCTCGGCATTTACGCCATCGATCTGAGCGATAACCTCGGCGCCGCACGTGACTCTCGGCAGGGAGAATCGTATCATCCAGTGTCGGACCTGTGGCCACCCGATCGCTTCCGAGGCGAAGTAAGTTGGATTGTTCCAGACGGCGCTAACTGCCCGAATGATCCTGTTTACGTACGCCCCGATCGCCTGTCTCTCTTCCAGGTCGAGATACGGTTGAACGTCTGCCTCGAAATCGCGCACCACGTCGGCATAGGCGTTCGGACCGATCCAACGCTCACTTTGCAGATGTTCGCGCAACGTAATCGCCCAGGCGACAATATCGCTGGGCAGACGGCCAGAGCGTATCCGCTTAAGAAGCTCCGCCGTCGCCCGATCTGGCCGCCCGGCAAGTAGTGCCAAACCACAAATAACAATTGTCGCTGCTTCGTGACAATCCGTCGGCACGTTACGGACGTATCGCCAGTGCTTCAATATCGCGTAGATAAGATTGTATTGTTCACGTTCGATCCGAGAATCACTACCAGGAACGTCAGTTATCTCCTCATTCCGCGCATAGATTCTGTCAATACGACGTGCCATGCCTTCCGCCAATACAGCCACAGTGATCGGCCGAAATTGAGACCCGCGAACCGTCACGCCCCATACGCGGTCGTAAATCTCTGGCTGGTTCAGGTCTAGCTGCACGACTCCGAGCTTACGCCCGGCCCGTCCGAAGTACGATCGGGCTCGCGGAGCAACTCTCCAGTGAAGGGTACATTGCGCTTCCAAGTCCTTGCACTTTTCAGCTAGCATCTTTCTGTTGTGCGGAGTATCCTCAATGTCGCCCGTTGCTAGCGCTCGTGCCTCAACCGCGTAAGCGAGTGTGGCAACAAGCAGGCGAAACCCCGCCAAACTGCTAACCGATTGGAGATAATGGACGTACTCGTGGACAAACGATACTGTTCGCCTGTTACCGCTCGGGATCGCTCCGACCTCAGACTCGCAGATCATAATTGGCTCGGTCATAACTCCGTAGGCGTTTTTCGTGGCCAAGTCGATTGTCAGTTTGTTCCAGTCGAATTCGGCCATGCTGGCGCCCGCAATCTACGGCGAACGGTAGGCAGCGTCCTGGAGCGCTTGCGCTCATTGTCCGGTCTGTGGTGGCAGGCTAGCCTGGAGCAGAGCTATCACTGCGTTCGCGACACGTTCGAACGCTGCGTCGGCGAGAGTTCCGACTTGCGAGACTAGCAAACTCTCGTGCGCGGTAAACACTTTTCCTGGGCGCGCATAACTGGTGACGTTTAGCGATCCGATTCGAAAGTCATTGCTCGTGATTTCGACGGCACGTGTGTCCGCATGTATTACTGGTGACCTGACACAGCATCCAGTCGCCGCGGTCGGCGTCCGCCAATACGATTGCGGGGCGCAACCGCGTCTGCGAGAGGTCCGAAAACGGAAAGCGAACCAGCACTACTGCTCCGGCTGAAGGTGTGACCATGCGGCGTCCTCTTCCGGGCGACTCCAGTCTTGCAGAGCAGCTTCGCTAAGTAGAGCGGTCTCGTGAGCGAAGATTGGCGGCTCCTCTAAGATCGTGACCAGTGCGCGACGCTCTTGCGGAAGCGTCACCGTTTCGAGCAGTCGGACGGTTCCGTGCTCGTCGACAGCGGCCTCCAGGGTGCGTATCATCTTCATTACCTCCGGAGTACCGATGATCTATTGTACCAAACGTCAGCGCGCATCGTTGGCGGCCAGGATCGCCAGCACGTCCGCCGCTCGCGCGTTCTACTGCAGGTGCGCCAGGAAGATCACCGAGCCACGACCTCGTGACGCGGCTGCATCGAGGAAGCTGCGGGGCGCATGTAGCGCTCGCCCTCGCCGAAATCGGCCTTACCTGCGCAGTGTACACTGCGCAGGCAATGAACGGACGCTAGGGTCGCTACTTATTGTTGACGGTAATCCCCGGCCAGTCGTCGGTGCGGAAGGGCGAGGCGGGCAGGCCGGCGCCGTTGTACAGATCGCACACCGGGTTGATGTGCCACGCATAGCGGACGGCGACCGGGTGCGGCACCTGCGGCGAGCTGACGACCACGGACCGCCCCTCGATCTTCGCGTCCGCCCAGACGAACTTGCGGTCCTCGCCGGCGATCGCGAATCCGGTCAGCTTGTCGCCTTTCGCCGTCAGGCCCTCGGCGTGGTCGAAGTTCAGCCGGATCGCGGCGCCGTTGTTCGCCGGGCTCATCGACTTGTACAGCGGACCGGAGTATTCGACGCGCCTTCCGTACGCGATGGCCTCTGCGGCGAGCGCGAGACGCTTGCCGACCGTCTGCTTGTCTTTCGGGTGGATGTCCGCCGCGTCGCCAACGTCGATGGTGACGGCGATGCCGACCTTCGGAACGTCGCGCGCCGTCATCGACTGTGCCTCGCGCAGCTCCGCCCAGGCGTCGTCCTTGGGCTCGTCGGCCGATTTCTGCCAGTTGGCGAGCTGAACGATGAAGAAGGGGAAGTCGCCCTCGCCCCAGCGCGTCCGCCAGTCCTTGATCATGGTCGGCAGCAGCGTGCGATACTGGAAGGCGCGGCCGGCGTTCGACTCGCCCTGATACCAGATGGCGCCCTTGATAGCGTACGGGATGAGCGGCGCGATCATGCCGTCGTACAGGACCGTGACGACGTTCGGATTGTTATCCTGCTTGCCGGTCGCGGGCGTGGCGTGCGTCGCTGCCACCTTCTCCAGGCTCGCCCGGAAGTCCGGCATCGCCTGGAGCGCCTCCGCGCTGGTCCAGGCCTCGGCGATCGTGCCGCCCCACGAGGAGTGAATCAGCCCGATCGGCACCTTCAAATCCTGGTGGAGCTGCCGGCCGAAGAAGTAGCCGACCGCGGAGAAGCCGTTCCAGCCGCCCGTCTTGACCGTCTCCGGAGTACAGACCGACCACTGGCCCATCAGGTCTTTATCGCGCGTCTCGACGGTGGCCTGCGGCTCGTACGCGACCTTCTTGGCGACGGTGAACAGGCGGATCTGCGGGTAGTTCGCCTCCGCGATCTCCTTCTGCGCATCCTTGCCGTTGCCGATCCCGAACTCCATATTGGATTGGCCGGAGCAGACCCAGACGTCGCCGACGAGCACGTTATCGAACATGACCGTCTTCTGCGCGCCCTCGATCCGCATCTTGTAAGGCCCACCGACGGGCAGCGGAGCGAGCTTCGCCATCCACTTGCCGTCGGCGCCGGCCGTCGCGGTTGCCGAGCGGCCCTCGATGCTCACGGCGATCTTGGCGTCCGGCTGCGCCCAGCCCCAGACGGGGACCGGCATGCGCCGCTGCAGCACCATGTTGCTGCCGAACACCGGGCTGACGAACGGCTTCGCGTCCGTCTGCGCGCGGCAGGCTGCGGCAGCAGTCGTAAGTACAAGGGCGAGCAGGAGCGCCGAGAGGTGCGCCCTCGCCGCCGAAATCGGCGATCTCATTAGGTATGAACCCTCCTGGGTACAAATTCGCGCCATCGCGAAGTGCGGCGATGTTCGATTGCCTCACTCTTCGCCCCGAACGGCCCGATTTCCTACTCCGCCTTCGGCGCGCGCGATTGACCGCCCTCGCTCCAGCAGTTATAATGGCCGGCATGCGGAACCCTGGAATCGAGCCGGACAGTCCTGCCGCCCGCTCGGAAACGGGCTCGCCGATCGCCGCCGTGATGATCCACGTCGCCGATCTGGAGGCCGCCCTGGCCTGGTACGAGCGCGCCTTTCCGAGCGCGGAGCGGGTGCGGTTCACCGAGCCGGAGCCGTTCGAATGCCTGCGGATCGGCGGCGTGCTGATCGAACTGGTTCCGGCGGACGAGAAGGTCGCGTCCGGCGCGGCGGGTTCCGTCGTCTACTGGTCGGTTCCGGACTTCGAAGCGGCGCTGGCCCATCTCCAGGCCGCCGGCGCGACCCTATATCGCGGGCCTATGGTGATCGAGAGCAGCCAGCGAATGTGCCAGGTCCGCGATCCGTGGGGCAACTGCATCGGGCTTCGGGGGCGGCAGCTGGCAGCTGGTTGAGTGTTGCAGGTAGGTCGCTGCCTGGGTGGAGGGGGAATGGCGGGGCGAATTGATTTCGACAGCGCGCGGGCCGCTGTCCAGGACTGCCCGAAGTGCCGGTTCAGCATGGAGCCGC
>DATGJU010000507.1:0-6120 GCA_035295045.1 Chthonomonadaceae bacterium | reverse complement strand
GCGCGCTGGCTGCCACGGTGCGGCACCGCGAGATAGAGCCGGTTGAGCTCAGGCACGTAGAGCGACGTCCGCGCTCCGGGCGCGGTCGCTATGTGTGACTCGCGAACGTACTTGCCGGCGTCGGCTTGCTGGATCACGTCGATAAACCCCGCCCCGCAGGACACATAGAGGCGCCTGCGGCCTGCGTCATAGAACAGATCGTCGGTATCTCCCGTGATATCCATGGAAGCGGTCTCTTTGCCGGAGCGGGTGTCATATACGAGGACGCGCGCGGGATCGCGGCATCCGACGAACAGCCGATGTCCCGCCTCGTCGAGCGCCATCGGGAAGTTGGAGCGCGCCGCGATCAGCGGCCAGGTCGCGGTCACCTGCATTCTGTTGCGATCGACGACCGCGATGTGACCGGCCGACGGCACGTTCACATAGATCCGCGGTCCGTTCGTTTCGAGCTGGAACGACTCCGGATGAGCGGATAGGCTCACACGCCCCAGCCGCTTCCGACCGGCGGCATCGATGAGGTCCAGAGCGCCGCTGCCGCAGCCTATCCAGACACGGTCTGCTTTGGCGTCCCAGCGCACGTTGTCCGCATCGTCCTCCAGCGCGAGCGTATCCACGACCCGGTAGTCGCCCGCGTCAAAGATTGTGCACGTCCCGCTCTGGCCGTTTGCTACGAACAGGCGGTTCAAGCCAGGAGCGTAGCCGGTCCCCTGCGGCTCGTGCAGCCCGGAGATGGTGTGGAGGCGCCGTCCCTCATGTAGGCCGATCACCTCGACGGTGTTGTTGCCGAGCGCCGCGACAAACAGGCGTTGATGCGCTGCGTCCGCCGCCATGTGGTCGATGCGGCCCTCGACTCCGGGAAGTGGAATTGCTCCAACCTGGCGGAGCGCCGGCTGCTGCGCCTCCGCCCCGCCGCTCGCCGGGCTGGAGCCTTCTCGGCGAAGGTCCTGGCGGATGCCCAGGCGCTGCGCCCAGACCTCGGCGCCGCCGATTGCGATCGCCAGGAGCAAGAGCAGGGCGCTCCGATTGCTTGCCATCGTGCCTCCCTTCACGTGAACGCATCGAGCGGAGAGATCATCGTAACGCGGAATCTTCAGATCGTGATAGTCACGCGTGCCTGTTCTTCACCGCGGCGGCCAACGCGTCCATGATGAGGAACCCTCGCTCAATCGCCTGTTCATCGCTGTCGGAGACCAGCCGGAGCCCCTTGAACAGCAGGTCGATGCCAGCGCTTTCGAGCGTTACGTCGGCGTCGGCCAGAATGTCCGCCCCGTGAATGATCTGTCCTATCTGGCGAATGACCGGATCATCCAGATGGCGGAGGGCCGCGATCGTTTCAAAAGTACAACGATCGCCATGGTGCCCCCACTCCACGCCGTGCATATCGAACGGCACCGTATCCGGAATTGGTGTCTGGCCATCCACGAAGACGAACTCCGCATCCGGGTCGAGATACTTCCTGATAAGCCATGCCGAAGCGCAGCGGTCGACGTGGACATTCCTGCGGGTGCAGTATCGCATCCTATTTCTCGCTTCGATACAGGTCGTCCAGGGAGCGCATCAGCGTGTCCAGGCGTTCCTCGACGGCCCCCTCACGTGTACTGCCGCAGTATGCCAGTCTCATGGCCCGCAGGAAGGCAACCCGCTCCCGCCTTACCTCTTCCTCGACCTGTTCCAGCGCGCGTGTATCGGCCACACGGTCCAGGGCCGCCTGAATCCGTTCGAGGCGCTGAACGATTTCGTCCAGCCGATTGTCTGCGTGGGCACGCAGCTCGTCCTGGATCAGCCTGGAGCCCTCCGGCAGGAGCGACCTCGCCTCGAACAGATGAGCAGTGCCGCCCAACTCCTGCACGCTCTCCGCAACGTACTGCATGTTCTCCACGAGATCGGGGCGTGCCGGCAACACGCAGACCGCGTCCTGGAGGTAAACGGCGCCCATGCTCTGGAGCCTGCGCCATATCTTCAAGCGCAGCCGCGTTGGGTGTGATGGAATCTTATAGACCAGCAGCGTCCACTTGTCAGCTTCTGTATTCATAATTCTGTGACTGCCCTATACGGACGAATGTAACGATCGTTACATTCGTCCGTATCGAGAATACCTCAAAGTGCGGCGCCTACAAGGGCCGCCGACGATAGTAACGCCAGGTCAAGGACGAGTTTGGAGCGACTGCGGCGGGTTTGCTACGGAGCGAGCGTCGTCATAGGGGCCAGCGCGTGGGCTTGCGCCAGTGACCGGATTACGATTGGGGACACCCAGCAGCCAGCGCCCGCGCCGCCGCCGCGCGGGCAAGAGGCTCGCCGCTTCTTGCGAGCTGCTCCAGCGCGCGCCGCGCATCGCCGTGGCCGGCAGCCTGTGCCAGGCGCGCCGCGGCCATCACGCGCAGCGGGCGAGCACCGGCGCGCGCCAGGTAGATGAGCTCCCGCCGCTGTGGCGCCGTTACGGGCGCGTCGAGCGGGAGCTCCAGCGCGGCGCGGACGGCGGTGGGCAGGCCGAGGCCCAATAGGAGCGCGTCGTAGAGATGGTCGAAGGCTTCGTCGGCGTCGCCGGCGGCCATCGCCTCGGCGGCCCGGCGCCAGCGCAGCGATACAGCGTCGTGCAGCCGGCCGGCCGCCGCCGCGAGAAACGCAGCGGCCTCTGAGCGCCGTTCTACGTCGTGCGCGCGGTCCGTGACGCGCCGATCCGGGTAAGCGAGCGCGAAGAGCGTCCCGTTGGCGACGGCAGCGCGGAGCGCCGAGCGGAGCGTCGGACGAGGGGCGCGCCGCTGCATGCAAAGCGCACGGCCGAAGCGCTCGCGCAAGTCGCGGGCCGGCGTCTGATGTACCGCGCCAGCCCGATCGCTCCACGCAACCACGTCCTCTTGGGCCGCGACCGTAACCGCAGCGCCGAGCAGCAGTCCGCTCTCCGCCAGGGCGCGCTCCAAATCGTTGGCGGTCCTGCGGTCCGGCGGCGGGTCCGCTTCATCGAGCGCTTCGGATTCGTCCATCTCCTCCGAGAACGGCTCACCGTGAAAGCGAAACAGTGGCGCCGGCCGGCAGGGCGCGTCCTCCCGCAAGCCGCGCGGCGGGGCTGGCGTCCCCGGAATTGCAGAGCTCGGCTGCAAGCCGGGCGCCACCGGCCCGCTGGCCGCAGGCAAGACCCGCGGATCGGGCGGCGGGGCCGGTGCCGACAGTCCTGGGAGCGACCCCATGGATGCGGAATAGAGCGACGGCTGCGAGGCGGGAGGTCCTGAGGGCGCCGTCGTGCCTGCGGCGAGCGGCTCCGCCGTCGCGTCGATGCCCGCGGCGAGCAGCCCCGGCACGATCAGCGACTCCAGGTCGGCAAAGATCGGATTGGAGGCGGAGGACAGGAAACAGGCGCCGATCAGGCCGGGCAGGAGATCGAACGGGATCGCCGGCGGAAGGAGAGGCCGGGCGGCCTCCACGATCGGCCACGCGAGGCCGGATCTCGGCGCGCCGGACAGGCTTGTGTCGTCCGGCCCTCGCTTCCCTGAGTCTGGCTGTTGCGCTGAGCCGGAAGGCGCCGCCGCGGACAGGGGTGTCCTGCCCGGCCCCTGGCCCCCGGTCTCCGACCCCCGCTCGACGCTTGAACGCGCCGCACCTGGCCGAGATTCCACGATTACGTCTCTCCCGTTCAACTCTCGCGTGCGGTACACTATAGGGGCGCGAAACCGGCCACGACGGCCAATATCCCTGGAAGGAGATCGAACCGATGCGGGAATACACCGTACCGCCGCTGCCTTATGATTATGCCGCACTGGAGCCGCATATCGACGAGCAGACCATGCGAATCCACCACGATAAGCACCACGCCGCCTACGTAACGAACCTGAACGCCGCGCTAAAGGATAGCCCGAATCTTTCGGCCAGCAGCGTCGAGGCGCTGATCGCCGACTTGAACGCGGTCCCCGAGGCGATCCGGACGGCCGTGCGCAACAATGGGGGCGGCCACGCGAACCATACATTCTTCTGGGAGATCATGAAGCCCGGCGGGCCTGCCGCGCCAAGCGGCGCGCTCGCGGACGCGATCAACGGGACGTTCGGCGACCTGGATACGCTCAAGAAGCAGGTGAACGAAGCCGGCGCCAAGCGGTTCGGCAGCGGATGGACATGGCTTGTGGCCGATGGCGGGCGGATCGCAGTGATGAGCACCCCAAACCAGGACAGCCCGATCATGGAGGGCAAGACGCCGCTTCTGGGCATCGATGTTTGGGAGCACGCCTACTACCTCAAGTACCAGAACCGCCGGCCCGACTACCTCACCGCCTGGTGGAACGTCGTCAACTGGAACGAGGTGGCGGCACGGCTCACCGCGGCAAAGTAGCGCGGCGCTTTCCTGGCCGCAACGTTCGTTAGGATGGCCGCGCGTGTCAATCGCCGGGCTCAATTCGGCGCGACGCCCCGCGCGTCGCGTGGCTGGTGCGCGCGGGGCGGCGGCGATTGCGGCTCTCGCCATGGTCGCGCACGGCTGCGGGCCGCGCGTTCAGTCCGGCGCGAATGCGAAGCGGGGATCGCCGTCGCTTGCCTATAGCCTCGAGCGCGCTGCCGCCTTGAAAGATGGCATCCCTGTCACTCCCGAGGCGCTGCAGGGCGCGATGCCGCCGCCCGACGAGAACGCGGCCCCGATATATTCGCGGGTCGCGGCCGCCATCGAGGCAAAGCCGCTGCCGCCCGAAATCGGGGGCCTCTCCGCTCCGCGGCTCCCCGCGTCCGCTCAGCTCACCGCCGCGCGGCCCGCCCTCGCGGCCCGCGCCGATCTCCTCGCGCTCATTCGCCAGGCGGCGCTCCGGCGCAAATGCGTGTTTGCCGCCGACTGGTCCAATCCCAACGCGATCGAACTGATCAAGCCGGAGACGGCCCGCTCCATCGCGCGGCTCTTGCGAGCGCAGAGCCTGGTGCTCGTGAGCCAGCACCGCTCGACCGACGCCGTGGAGTGGCAGGCGCTCGGCTTCCACGTCGCCGCGCACCTCGCCGACCAGAACTGGGGATTCACCGACTCGTACTTCGTGGAAAGCTCTGCGATGACGGGCCTCGATGAAATTCTGCTGTTGGCCGGCGACGACCCGCGGGCTGCGGACGCGGTTCGCGCGACGATCGAGCAGCAGTGGCGGCCGGCGAGCCTTGCGGCCGCGATCAGGCGGCGCATCGGCGTCACGCTGGTGATCCTCGATAATGTGCGAGATGCCGGTCCCGACTCGATCAAGCCGCTGCTCAAGGCTGTGAAGGGGCCGCCCCAGGCGATGGACGGCAAGCGTTGGAACGCGTTCGTGGATGAAAACGCGACTCTGCTCCTGGGACGGGCAAAGCGCGTGATCCCGCTTGCGGACCGGCCCTACCGCGAGTGCAGCGGGGCGATAAGCGCGATGGAAGAGGAGGTGGACTCGGATGCGAATCCGAACCACCTCCTGCAGGCGCTCATGGACGAGAAGTACGGCTACATGCTGGACCAGCGCGCGTCGTCGATCGCGCGCGCGGCCGTCACGCGATCGGCGGCGGCGGTGCTCGCCTACCGCGGGCGCCACGGCGCCTTTCCGTCCGAGCTTGGGGAGGCGCTGCAGCCGCCGCGGGATCCATTCTCCGGCGCGCCGGTAGGCTACCGGCGCGAGGGCGTCGGATTTGTCGTCTATTGTCCCGGCAAGACGGGCCGCTTCCGCGGCGGCGATCGCAACGCGCCTCCTGCACGCCGCGAAGCCGTCTTCCGCTACCCTATCCCGCCTGCGCTCGCGCCGGCACGCGCCCGGTAACGGGCGTCAAGTGAAGCTAGCAGGGACCGCATGCTGATCGATACGCACTGCCATTTCAACCATAGCCGCCTCGCCGGGGACCTCGACGGCTGTATCGAGCGCGCCGCTGCGGCCGGCATCGGCCGGATGATCGTCGTCGGCTACGACCTGCCGAGCAGCGAGCTGGCCGTTGCGCAGGCGGAGGCGCGCCCGGGCGTGCTGTTCGCCGCGGTCGGCGTCCATCCGCACGACTCGCGCCACTGGGACACCGCCTCCGCGGCGCGCCTGCGGGATCTGGCGGCGGGGCCCGGCGTGGTGGCGATCGGCGAGATCGGCCTGGATTTCCACTACGACTTTTCGCCGCGCGACGCGCAGTTCGCCGCGTTTCGCGCGCAGATGGCGC
>DATGJU010000506.1:0-3829 GCA_035295045.1 Chthonomonadaceae bacterium | reverse complement strand
GGGTTAGTATGGTCCGAGTTGCCGCCCTGCGCGCGGCCGTTCGCTGCGTCCTCGCTGCGCTTGCAATTCTGCCGCTGGCTCGCCCCGGGTCCGCGCAGACAGGCGAGTATTCGGTCTATTCGAACGGAGTGAGAAAGGGCTGGAGCCGTTACATTGCGGATGGACGGGGGAGGATCGCCTTCGAGGGCGACTCTGGTTTTGGGTCGGCGTCGAAGGGCGTGATTGTCGTCGACGCGGGCGCGGCGCTCTCGGCCGAGATCGAGGTCACCGGGGCCGGCGCGGTCAAGGCGGCCTACGTGCGGGCCGGCGGCGAGATGCGGCGGATCGGCCCGGACGGCGAATCGGTCTCGCCCGCTGTGGCCGGAGCCTCGTTCTACTATCCGTTCCAGCCGATCCTGCTTCAGTCGCTGCTCCGGGGCGCAGCCTGTTCGCCTGGCAGGGTCCAGCCGCTGCGGGCGATCGACCTTCTGACCGGCAGGCCGCGCGCGATCACGGCACAGTTCGTGCGCACCATCGCCGCCCGAGTCGGCGGGCGCGTGGTCCGCGTTCGGCAGTGGCGGCTGGAAACGCCGCCGACCGCCGAGGCGGTCGTCGAGACGGATGAGAACAACCGCCCGCTCTTCTGGTGGGTTCCGGCGAGGCAGTTCGAGATGGCCCTGAACGGATTCGAGTCGCTGCGGCCGGCGGCTGCCTACGAGCCGAGCGTCTTGAAGCCCGAGTTCGGCGTGACGGTGCTGCGCGACGCGTGGATTCCCATGCGGGACGGCGTGCGTCTTCAGGCGGATATCTACCTGCCGTCGCCGGGCCTCGCGCACTCGGCCGCGGACTCTGGGGCCAGTGCCGGCGAAGCCAGCCACGCGACCGGTTCCGACGGGAGGAGTCGGCGAGCCGCTTCCGGCGGAAGCGGCCCGAACGCCCTGCCCGCCGGTCAAGCACCGCCCGTGGGGCCGGGATCCGTTACTGGATCGCCGCCAGGGTCGGTTGCGAGCGGGCCGCCATCTATCGGCCGGTACCCGGTGCTGCTTCAGCGGACGTGCTACGACCGGAGCGAGTTCGGGCTGAGCGACGGGGTGTTCTTCGCGCAGCGCGGCTACGTCTACGTCACGCAGCACGTGCGCGGTCGCGGCGGCTCCGAAGGCGAGTTCTCGCCGTTCACGCAGGAGGCGGCGGACGGTCACGATTCTGTGGAGTGGTGCGCGCGCCAGCCCTGGTCGAACGGCCGCGTGGGCATGCTCGGCGCGAGCTACAACGGCTACTGCGAGTGGATGGCCGCCGGGACCCATCCGCGCGGGCTGACGACGATGATCTCCACCGTGCCCATGCCGGGCCCGCCGGACGGGGCGCCCTGGTTTCGCGGCGCGTTCTTCGTAGGCCAGATGCTTGGCTGGTACGGCCTCCTGCGCGACAAGGCGCAGACCAGGCCGTTTAACGACGACCTGGCATCGGCTGAGAACACGCTCCCGATTTCGGACAGTGACAAGGCGCTGTTCGGCGCGCACATTCCGAGCTTCCAGCAGTCGATCCAGGCGGACCGCCTCGACGCATCCGTCCGCGCGGGCGGGTACCGAGAGACGCTCCGGACGATCGACCTGCCGGTTCTTCACGTCAGCGGCTGGCTGGACAGCGTCGGTATTGGCACGCGCCTCAACTATACGCAGATGGTCGCCAACGGCAGACGCGGCCAGAAGCTCGTCATGGGACCGTGGGACCATTTCACAAACCGCGAGAGCCGCGTGGGCGCATGGGATTTCGGAATCGACGCCTACCTCGACCTGAAGATGCTCTACCTGCGCTGGTTCGACCGGTACCTCAAGGAGATGCGCAACGGCATCGACCGCGAGCCGCCGGTCAGCACGTACCTGCTCGGCGAGAACCGGTGGGAGCGCTCCGCGGTCTGGCCGCCGCGCAATATTCGGCAGGAGCGCCTGTACCTGCGCGGCAGCGCGGAAAGCGGTCGATCGGCAGCCGGCCATCGGGGAGCGCTCTATGCGCAACTTGCGCAGATCGAGAGGCGGGGAGGCAACCGGGGTATCGTCGCGGCGCCGCCTACAGCGACCGGCAGGGCCGGGTCGCGTGGTGGCGTGCGCGCCGCCCGGGACTGCCCGGACCACTACGTGTACGACCCGGCGAAAGCAGTCTATGGGCCGAACAACCAGCTCAGCTTCTTCTTCGCAATGCTGGGCGGGCTGGACGCGCGCTCGCTCTGCTCGCCGGCCAGCGGCGACCGACTGGTGTACGACAGCGCGCCGCTTGCGAAGCCGATGCGGCTCTCCGGCCCGATCTCTGGCACGCTCAACGCCGCCAGCAGCGCCGTCGATACCGACTGGGCCATGGCGCTGCTGGATGTCTCTCCGAGCGGGCTGGCCGTCCCTATCGGTTGCGGATTCGTCCGCGCGCGCTTTCGCGATTCGCTCGCCGATCCGAAGCCACTCCAGCCGGGCCGGCCCGTTCGCTATACGATCGACATGTGGCAGGCCGGCGTGTCCATTCCGCGCGGCCATCGGCTGCGCGTCGTGGTCCTCTCCACGCTCTTTCCCGACCTGGACCGCAACCTGAACACGGGCGAATCGATCGCCAACGGCACGCGAATGGCCGTTGCGCGCCAGACCATTTATCACGATGCCGCCCACCCATCCTACATTACACTGCCACTCATTCCCGCGCGCGGCAAGACGTGAGCGCTAACGCCCGGCAGGGCGGGCCTCCGCGCCCGTCCAGTGGAGACGTAGTGCACGTCCGCCTAACGGCATTTGCGCTCACGCCCGGCAGGGCGCATTCCTGCACCGGCCGGGCAGATGCGCCATTTCCGCGCATAGAACGGCGCGTTAACCCGCGGGGATGGGCCTCCGCGACATCAAGCGAATATGCGGCGTCGCGGATCGGCGTAAATGCCATAAAGTGGCGCGGGCGCAACCCTATAGTCACAAATCCTGTCGATGGTAGTGAGCCGCGTCGATGCGCAGCACGCCGCTCCGCACCTTGTGCGCCGCACACGCCCGACAGGATCAAAAACAGTTAACACCCTCTGCAAAACGCGTTTGTCTCATTGGATTCGATGAGCCGGAATCGACCGAGCTCCGCGAGCAATTGGGTCCACCGACGATCGCCCACGAGCGGCTGCCCCGCATTATCGTGCGCGACGGCGAGCTCCTGGTAGAACCTACGCACGAAATGGCCCATCGCAAAACTGCTCTCCCGCCATAGGGAGCGCGCCAATCGTGGCGTGCTCCCGGCGCGGGGGAGATCAATGAATGACAAGAAGCGCGCGCTCCGTCGACATCATCGCCAACGGATGCTCGCTCGCGCCCTCAAATCGTGGAGGGTCGCGGGTAACTGTGAGGAGTTCAAGATCGCGGTCGCGGTTCGGCTGTACAACAACATGCAGTGCTGCTCGTGCTGGTTGTGCGGCAACCGGCGCAAGCATTGGGGCCTGACCGTCCGGGAGATTCGCTGGGCAAACGCGGAGCGTCGCGATCCTTTCAAGAGCCCGGCGTACGTCGTGCTGACGCTGGAGGCGACGCCACGACGAGCCGAGTAGCGGCGCCGGCGCCGCGCTTTTGGCGACTCTGCCTCCCGCCGCCTGGCTGCCGGCAATGCGCCGCGAACCGGCGAGGAGCTGCCGTGAACACGAACCCGGAAGGAATAGCGATTGGACCTGCCCGGCCTGGCGATCTTGCCGAGATCCTGGCTCTCTATCGGCTCCTGAACCCCGACGACCCGGAGCTGGCGGCGGACGGTCCGGTCGCGGACCGCTGGCGGTCCATCCTTGCCAGCCCGGCGCTCTACTACCCGGTGGCGCGCGACGGAGGGCGTGTCGTCGCGACCTGCG
>DATGJU010000505.1:0-11863 GCA_035295045.1 Chthonomonadaceae bacterium | reverse complement strand
CGGGAAGGCGCGGAAATTCAATTCGGACGGATGGCTTCGGGGGCCGGGCGGGGGACCATGCGGGCCGTGCCGCTGCCCGTCGTCGACACCCCTGTCGCGCAGCAGAAATTCGTGCGCCTGCCCCAGGAGGCCGGCCGAGCTCTTCTCAAGGTCCGAATCGACCGCGCCAAGCAGAACGCGATCGATCGTGACCTGGACAATGCCGCCGAGGATCGCAAGCAGCACCGCGACCGCCGCTATGTTCCAGATCATGAGGCGCGATCGCACCGATTGCGCCTTAATCCGCAAGGGAGCTTTCAACTTGCGAGCTCTTCCATGGGCCTGCTTACGCGATAGCCGAAGCCTCGCACCGTCTGGATGAGCTTCACGTCGAACGCGGCGTCGACCTTCTTGCGAAGCTGGCCGACGCAGACGTCCACCACGTTCGAGTAGCTCTCCTCGTCCTGCCAGACACGCTCCTGGATCGTGTCCCGGGATAGGATTACACCCTCCTGCGCAGCAAGCGCCTCCAGCAGGAGATACTCCTTATAGGTGAGATGGATTTCGCGGCCGGCCCGCGAAACGCGGCGCGTCCGCGTGTCGATCTCCAGGTCGGCGACCCGGATGGTGCGCGTCCGGTTTACGCGCTCGCGGCGGATCAGGGCGTGCACCCGCGCCAAGAACTCGCCGATATCGAATGGCTTCGGCAGATAGTCGTCGGCGCCGGTCTCGAGTCCCTTGATACGATCGCCGATCGACCCGCGAGCGGTGAGCATCAGGATCAACACGGTGCGGCGGCGCGCCCGGAGCTCTTCACATATTCGCAGTCCGTCGATGCCCGGCAGCATCAAGTCCATCACGAGCAGCCCGAAATCCCCGTTCAGCGCCCGCTGCAGGCCAGAAACGCCGTCGGTCGCGATCTCGACGTCGTGGTGCGCCTGCTCCAGACCGCGCTTCAGCCCCTTCGCCAGGGCTGCCTCGTCCTCGATGATCAGTACTCGCATCGCAACTCCTCCGACATTATGCTTCGCCCACAATCCGCGACTGCCTTCGGCGCGGCAACGGGGCGATCGTCTTACGAATACGCACCGCACGGGAATTCGGGCTACGTCCCGCGCATTCCGCTGCCTACAAGGTAGCCCGGGCAGATGAGAATTAGATGAAGGAACGCCCTATCAGCCTGCCACGTCCTAATTTTTCGGGGCCCTCATGTTGTCCTAATGTTTGCGGGATACCGTGAAGCGCGAAGATCGGGAACAGGGAGCGTGGCGAATGGCAGCAGGTTTCGGGGGATGGAAACGATTGGCGGCGGGTGCGCTCACAGGCGCCCTGTTCGTCTGCGGCGCCGGCGCGGCCTTCGAGCGCGGGCTCCAGGCCCAGTCCGCGGATACCAGGATACTGCGGCGAAGCGAGGCGCTCTATAACACGCTAGTCCGGGTTCACGGTCCGATCCACCAGGCCGAGACACAGTTCGACATTCGGCGCGCCGACGGCGACCTGGTGTCGCAGGCGCAGATCGAAATCGGACCGGGGGGCGACGGCAAGGACACGGTTTTCAACTGGAACCGACGGACCGGCGACCTGATTCGCCTTCGCATGCCCCCGATTGGGCAGCTGGATCTCCGCACCGGTGTTCTTGACAAGGACCAGGCGGCGCGTGTCGGCGAGCGGTGGCTCCGAATTCTTGGAGTCGCCGGGCGCTCCGCGGAGTGGAGGCTGGCGAGCGACCCCGCGCACGACGACCACTGCCGCTACACGGTCACCTGGATATCTGGTACGCTGCGCGTTCGCCTTATCGAGGACGACCGGGACGGCGACCTCCTCCAGGCCGACATCACACCCCGCTCCTTCGCTCCTTAGTGCCGCGCTTCGGGCCGTCGGCCTGCAACATTCTCATCGGGAATCTGCGCGGACCTTCCGATAGAAGAGTATGCACTGCCCGGAACATATTCGAGCCCGACCGCCGGCACGCGTCCCCACGGGAGGCCGCCGGAGATGCAAGCCGCCGATTCGGCCTCGCCCAGCCGCCTGCGCGTCGGTGCAGCTTCCATCAATCAACGGGAACGACGTTCCAAGCGATTGCCACGAGACCTCCGACGGCCTCGACCCCGCCGACTGGGAAGAGGTTCGGCGCGCGTTTCACGAGGCGGTCGATGCGTGTCTGGACCATATGGCGCGCGTACGCGAGCGGCCCGTCTGGCAGCCGACGCCCGACGCTGTCAAAGCCGGCCTGCGCGAAACCGTCCCCTCCGGCGGCCAGCCGCTCAATGCCCTTCTAGCTGAGTTTGAGCGCACGATGCTGCCTTACGCCACCGGCAACACGCATCCCCGCTTCTTCGGATGGGTACACGGCAGCGGCAGCGTCGCAGGCGTCCTGGGCGAGATGCTTGCCGCGTTCATGAACTGCAACGCCGGCGGGCGCGACCACATCGCCGCCTACGTCGAGCGGCAGGTGGTGGACTGGTGCAAGGAGATCTACGGCTTTCCGGCCTCCAGCAGCGGACTTCTGACGAGCGGCACGTCGATGGGCACTCTCATAGCGGCAGCCGTCGCCCGAGGCGCAGCCGCGCCGGACGTTCGCGCGGCGGGGCTTGCGGGACTGCGGCGCCGGCTGGTCGGTTACGCCTCGGCGGAGGCGCATTGCAGCGTCGCCAAGGCATTCGAGACGCTCGGCCTGGGTAGCGAGTCGCTGCGCGTCGTGCCGGTGGATGCGGCCCTTCGCATGGAAACCACGGAACTGGAGCGAATGATCGCCGCGGACCGCGCCGACGGACTCCAGCCCTTCATGGTAACCGCGACGGTGGGCACGGTGAATACGGGCGCAATCGACGATCTGGAGGCGATCGCGGAAGCCTGCCGGCGCGAATCGCTCTGGATGCACGTGGATGGGGCGTTCGGCGGGCTGGCGATCCTCGCGCCGGAGTTTCGGGACCGTCTGGCGGCCATCGCGCGCGCCGATTCGATCGCCTTCGACTTCCACAAGTGGCTGCACGTGCCGTACGACGCCGGCTGCGTGCTCGTACGGGACGAGGCGACGCACCGCGCGGCGTTTTCGGCGCGGCGCGAGTACCTCGCGCCGCTGCAACAGGGCCTGGCCGGAGGCGGTCCGTGGGCCTGCGAATACGGTCCGGAGCTTTCGCGCGGCTTCCGAGCGCTCAAGGTCTGGTTCACGATCAAGGCGTACGGCATCGATCGGCTGGCCTCGTCGATCGCTCGCAACTGCGACCAGGCCGCCTACCTCGCCAGCATCGTCCGCCGCAGCACCTGGATCGAGCTGCTGGCCGACGTCACACTGAACATCTGCTGCTTCCGCTTTCGCGCTCCGCGGCACTCCGAAGCCGAACTGGACGCGCTGAATGCCGAGATCGTCACGCAGCTGCAGCTTCGCGGAATCGCGGCGCCGTCGACGACGCGTGTCGGCGGCAAGGTCGCGATCCGGGTCGCACTGACGAATCACCGGACGCGGATTGAGGACTTGGACCTGCTCGTCGCGCAGACGGTCTGCATCGGCAAGGAACTGATTTGCGAATGACGCCGTTCGCACCCCGATTGCTTACGGCGCGCCAGTGGGACAGTGCCGCGAAGGAAAGGAATTGACCGTAGGATGACTCTGCCCGCTCTGAACAGCGCGTCCGCCGCCGCAGCGACCTTCCGCCGGCCGCCGGTCACTGCGCCCGAGCCTGCCACGATACCGGCGGTGATCGGGCTGGCGAAGCTGGCGACGATGAAGTTCCGCGGACAGGACATCATGCCGACGTACCGGCTTCTCGCCTCCCGGCTGGAGCGGGACCAGTCGAACGTCGCGCCGCTGATGGACGTTGCTATCCTGGACCAGTTCCTCGGCTTCCCGCAGCGCGCGCTCACCATCCAGTCTGCGGCGCTCCAGGCCTGCCGGCTGTTCCGCGTGCCGTGCGCCAGCGGAACGCCCCGCCTGCGGCTGGTGGGGTTCTGCATGGCCGGGCCGATCAACGCCAACATACCGGTCGAGTTTCTGATCGAAGGCTCGGAGGTGGAGCTGATCCTGGTCTACGTCGTGCCCGGTCTGCCGATCCCCATGCCGCCGGACCACGACATCGCCATGGTCCTGGCCGCGGAAAGCGAGCCGGCGAGGCCCGTCTTCACCGCGCTCGAAACGGTGCTTGCGCGGTGGCCGCGGCCTGTGCTGGACCTGCCGGACAGGGTCCCGCTGCTAGGCCGGGAGAGCCTCTACAGACTGGCGGACGGTGTTGTCGGCGTGGAGATACCCGCAACGGTACGCGTGGACGCGGAGACGCTGGCCGCCATCGCGGCCGGCGAGAAGCCCATTGAGGAGGCGCTGCCGGACGGCGGATTCCCAATCATAGCGCGGCCGGTCGATTCGCACGGAGGCCAAGGGCTGGAGCGGCTGGACGACCCTGGTGCGGCACAGGCCTACCTGACGCGCTGCGCCGTGCCGGAGTACTACCTCTCGCGGTTCGTGGAGTACCGGAGCGCGGACGGGCAGTACCGGAAGTACCGGATCGCCGTGATCGACGGCGTACCCTACCCCAGCCACCTGGCGATTTCGGACCATTGGATGGTCCACTTCCTGAACGCCGGTATGACGGACAGCGAGGCGAAGAAGGCGGAAGAGGCGCGCTTCCTGGAGCGCTTCGAGGAGGAGTTCGCGGCGCGGCACGGTGCGGTGCTCCGGGAGCTTGCGGTCCGGTCCGGCCTGGAGTACTTCGGCGTGGATTGCAGCGAGACGCGCGACGGCCGCCTCCTGCTATTCGAGGCGGACACGTCGCTCATCGTCCACAACATGGATTCGCCGATCGAGTTCCCCTACAAAGACCGGCGCATGCGCCGGCTGTTCCACGCCTTCCAGGCGATGCTCTACCGGCGGGCGGGGTAGGCGGGGACCGGGCGGTGCCGCAATCATCTGAGCCGGCACGCAGGCGCATGGCCCCCGGGCGGCAGCGGGTTTCGCTCCCGGCTTACCCCTCTAGCGCGCCGGGGTAAGCCCACGATTGCGAGACGGCATTAGCAGGAATCCGTGCTGGCTGCCGTTCAGGATTCCCACTCCAACCACCATTCCTGCGTCGTTGATCGCCGTGGCGGCCTGCAGCGTCCATCCGGTGTTGGCCGGTATCAAGGCGTTAAGATCGGCCATCGCCTTGACGGTGGGATCCCAGAGGAATCCGTGGCTCACGCCGGCCGCGAAGGGCGTACCGGCAGGACCGATAAAGTTGCCGGTCTCGCCCACGATCAGCCCGGTGGCGTTGATGCCGTGCGGCAGCGTTGCGCCACCGAGTCCTACGATCTCAACCACCGTCGGCGTTGTCTGCGACAAGTCCCAGGTTACAACGTGGCCCGGCGACGCCAGGGTGCCGAAAGTTGCGACAACCTGGCTGTTGCTGCTCAACAGTACGCCTGTCACCGGAGTGCTGGTCCCGGGGAGCGTGAGCAGTGTGGCAGGCTGTCCTGCCGCCAGTCGCGGCCAGTATACGGATACGACGCTGCCGTTATCGACGCTTGTCCCGATCACGACTCCCTGGGAGCTTACTAAAGCGGGGTCCGCCACCGTGTCGCCAGGAAGCGGCGCCATGACGACGGGGGTGCTCTGGCCGGCCGGCCAGAACAGGGGGGATGTGCTGGAGAAGTCCGCGGAGTTTGCGGAGCCCACGGCCACGCCGGAATCGCTGATGTCGGCCGCGCCTCCGGTCAGCCCTGCCGGCACATTGAGCACGAAGGCTGTCGGCGCGCCGGACGTGACATTGGTAAGGATGCGACTATCCGTTGTATTTGATGTATCCCTGAATAGGACCTGATCCTGCTGGTTCACGTCGAGGAAGCCAGTGAACGCGTTGATCTCGCTCGATGTAGGAATGGGAACTGGCGCGATGGACGGTCCGGGCCCCACCGGCCATACAACCGGATTAGAGAAGTGCACAATCGCGAATGGCGGCTTCTGGAAGGTACCCAACTCCCCGGTTATCACGGATTTGCCGATGTGTCCGGGAAAGCCGGGGCCGAGGTCTATCGGCGCGGCGAACCGCTCTGTAAGCGCCGCACTGCCGCCACCGCCGCCGGTTGTTCCGCCTCCCCCGGTTGTTCCGCCTCCGCCGCCCCCGCATCCTGCCAGGAGCGCCGCGGCAAGCAGGAGCGGCAGACGCGACGCCAGGTACTCTCGCTTAATGATCGTGCCTTCATCATCGTCCCGGTGACCGCAAGGCCCTCCGCGACGAAGCACTGCTCGGTACACTCGCTTCATGGTCGTGCCTCCATCATCGTCCCTATCCTCTGTTCGACCGCTAGCGCGCGGCGGGAACCCTCGCGGCCGGCCCGGGCGCGAGGCGATATGCGGGCTTTCCGGCACTCCGACCGCTCAATGGCAGAAGGAGACATTCGGCCCCCACGCCGTTGAATGTGCCGCTCACGCGGATCACTCCGTCGTCATTGATGTCTACGGCCGCGTTCAGCACCCATCCGGAGTTGGGAGGGATCAGGTAGTTCAGGTCCTGTATCTTTCTTGAGACCGGGTCCCAGAAGAACGCGTGGATTGTGCCGACCCCGCCGAAGTCTCGCCCCTCGCCGATGTCGACGAAGGTCCCCGTATCGCCAACCACCTGTCCCGAGCTATTCATGGCCCGCGCATCCAACGTGCCGCTGATGGTACCTATGTCCACCGGCGTCGGGTTGGGCTGGTTGAGCGACCACACCACGTTATGGTCCACGCCGTCGGCCGACTGATAGTGCGCCAGGATGGTGCCCGCGTCATTGATGAATTCGGGAGTTGCCGGAATGTTCGTACCGGGAATAACGCAAGCAACAGGCGCCATCGAGGGCGACGGCCAGATGAAACCGTCCAATGCGGTGCCCTCACCAAACGCGCTGCCTATTACGATTCCCGAGGCGTTGGATCCGACCGCGAAACCGCTGGCGGTTCCGGCCGGGAGCTTCAGGAATGTAGGGGCGGTCTGGCCCGGCAGCCAGATCGTCGGAACCCCCGCCTGTGGCGGCGCCCCAACGGAGCCGGACACCACACCCGCGCTGTCGATACTCCGCAACGTGAACGAGGAACTGAGCTGGATCGTGCTGGGGGAGCTAGATGTCAGGTTAGTCCAGACCCGTCCGTCGCTGGAGACCGCCTGGTCGTGCTGGTTCACGGCGACAAAAGTCGGAGCGTTTAGGGACGCCGACGCCGGCACCAACGTTACCGGCGCAATTGCCGGGCCTGTACCTATAGGCCAGTATGCAAGCGCAAGGCCGGATCCGACGGTTACCGATGACGCGGCGATAGTCTTGCCCAGGTGGTAGATTGACGGACCGGAATCGCCCGCCAGAACGTCGAAGGTCGACTGTTGCAGCAGCACCGGCCCGGCGTAACGCGGGGTAGTTTTCGCGGTCCCCAGGGCTGCAGTCCCGGAGCCGCCCGGGCAGCCGTAGAGTACCAGGGAGAGAGGCGGAAGCAGAAGCAGCCAGCCGAAGCGAAGCGTCTTGTTGTCCATTATTCCTCCTGCACGCGTGTTGCCGCGGTGCGCCCGGCCAGGAAGTGTCGGCGATGCGGCGTCGATAGCAGGAGAACAGATCGCCGCGCGCCTCCGTCGATTGCCGGCCAACCCAGTCTTAACGTCCAATCCGGATCATAACCTCGGATGGTTTTCCCTCTTCAATGTGGCATCCGGGTATCTCACCATACCACTCTTCCATTACACCATCATTACATGACCGCGCGGTGGTCGGTTAGCTGAATCACATCCGCAACGCTCAGGAAAACCGCAGGGCAATCAAGAAGCCGGAACACAATGCGAGCACCATAAGGGACGCGCGAGATTCGTGCCGGCCAAAGGTCCTCTAAGGGGTTTATGAACCTGCTCTCGGGGGAATGTGAGGCCGAGCCGTGCCACGGAACCGCGAAGCCCGCAAGCGGAGCGGACACTTCCCACGTCAAAGCCGCGCGACAGCCCCATTTGGCGCGTCCGCCGCGTCGAAGGCGTAGCCGCCGTCGTCGCTGCCGTCACGGGCGAGCCTGCCGGCGCAGGGACTCCGGTTCGGCGCGCAGGCGGGAGTTCTCGGCTTCGGCCCGGCGCACGTCCTCCCTCTCCGCGGCTGCGAGCGCATCGACTTCGGCGAGCGTTGGGACCAGGTCGCCGCGAGCCGGGTCGAAGGGTCGAAGATAGATATAGATAAGGTTGTTCATCACGCCACCGCATAGCCGGTATGCGGGCGGACGCTCTCCGGATGGAAGGCGGGGACGATGTCGGATTTCGGAACGCCTGCGGCCTCGAAAGCGTAGCCGACACCGTCCTCGGTGCCGTCCCGCTGGATCCAGATTTTCCCGTTAATGATGTCAACATGGACAAGGTTGAAGTAGATACGCTTGTTCTCGGATTCCCAGCCCACCGTCGCCACGATATACCGGTCATTTTGCCTGTCGAAGATGGTTTCGTTCGTGATCTTGGAATTCGAGAACCGGATTCGGCCCAACGGCTCAAGCGTATCGTAAATTATGCTGCGATATCTCTCTATCTTATCCACAGGCGTATCTCCTCGACGACCGGGTCGAACACAACGAGCCGAATGGCGTTATTGCGAATGAACAATTTCCCGACGCCTTCTCGGAATACTGACTCGTATATCGCAACTCGTACCGCCAAATACAGGATGCGATCTGAATCTGTCTCCGACTGTTGCAGCGCGTACTGATAAAGAGCGTATTGCCCAAAGGCCTCCTTTAGATCTTGCACCTCGGAGAGGCCCACGAATGACTTCACCTCAACGGCGATCCGCTCAGAATCCCGCTCTGCGGTCACCAGTCGCTCGGCGCCGATGTCCACAAACAGGTCGGTTTCGTCTACGGGAACCGTAAGCGGCTCGTCGGTAATTGTCCAGCCGTCCTTGATGAGCGCTCTCACGCACACGTCATGGTAAATGTCCCGGGCTGGCATCGCTTACGGTCGGCCCGTAAACGGCTGGCCGGGCGATGCGCTTGCCGGCGGCTGGGCGGCGCCCGCCGCGCCCGTGGACGCCTGGCCGGCGCCGTTCGCGCCGGGCCTGGCGGCCGCGGCTGCCGTGCCCGCGCCGCGGGCGTCGTTGGCCGGACCGGTGGCGCTCTCGCTGGCGGCGGGCGCGTAGACGGACTGCGGCCCCTTATGGCTGCGCTTCGCCACCTTCTCCCTGGGAGTGGTCGCCCTGGTGACGTAGAGCGCCACGTCTCGCTCGATGGGCGGAGTCGCGACGGTCGGGCTCTCCTTGTCCTTCGTCACGTTCATCTCGGAGGCGTCGATGCTCTTGCCTTCGCGCGTGTCCCACCAGGTCGCGCGGTACTTGCCGGGCTGCAGGCCGGTGAGCACGATGCGCCCGGAGGCGGGCGTCAGGTGCGCGTCCTTGGGCGCGTCCCACTGCGAGCGATGGTAGATCCAGGCGGCGGCGTACTCCTTGCTCATCCGGGCTCTGGCTTCGAGGGCCGGCGCGTAGTCGGAGAAGGAGAAGTCGCGGATGGCGATCCAGTCCGTGCCGGCGTTCTCGACCGCAATCGCGTGGGCGCCGGCGGGAACATCCGCCGTCAGCGAGGCCGCGCCCGCCGCGGGCGCATGGTCCTTGTCGCCGGCCGGGAAGTCGCGCTCCACGCTCTTGCCGTCCACGCTTATCTTCAGCTTGCCGCCGGCCTTGGAGACCTCGCGCACGGTGACGGCGAACTTGCCGGGCTGGGCATAGCTCACCTGGAACGTGAGCGGCTTCGGCATCATGTCGCGATGGTTCGCGCCCTGAAGGTAGGCCGGATACCTGTCCATACCCGGAGGCGTGCCCGTCTCGCCCACGACGAACTCGCTCTGCGTGGCCGCCGCGAAGCCGCCGCCCGGCCCGAATCGGAGGTCGGCCTTCTGCGATGTGCGGACCGGAAGCGTGACCGATACCAGGTTCTTCTGCGCGGCGAGCCCGGAGGCGGTCATGAACGCGGTCGCGGCCTTGAAGTGCGAATAGAGATTGTTCCGCTCGACGCTGTCCCAGTCCCAATACTGGGCCGCGCCGCCGTCGCCGCGCATGATGCTCGCCCAGAGGCCGCCGTGCAGCGCCGTGCCCTCCGAGTCCTTGAGGCCGGAGGCGCCGAACTCGCCCACGAACCAGGGCTTGTCGATCTTCTTGCCCTTTGGCGCCTCGGCCGAGCCCAGCGCGGTAATCACGTCGGAGGGATAGGCGTGCGTCTGCAGATAGTCGACCGTTTCCCAGATCGGACTTTCCGGCGCTATGGAGGGCGCGCTGCTGGTGGTCAGCAGGTGGCGATACCCGTCGTACTGGCGCAGGAAGAGGGCCATCTCGCGGTGCCAGAGCGCGATGTCGTCCCACATCTTGCCCTTGCCCGCGTCCGTCCCTTCGACCTCGTTGAACAGCTCGAACGCCATGATGTTGGGCGAATAGCCCCAGCGCGCCAGGATGTAGTAGAGCTTGCGCTTCGTAAGCGCGCGCGCCTCCGGGTTGATGAAGAAGCTCTCCGGGCTCTGCAGGAAACCGCCGTTCTTGGCGTTATACGGATTGTCCTCCCAGTTGGGATTCACATTGCCGGAGTACTTGTAACCGTCTTTGCTGGAGTACTGGCCGTGGTGCTGGATCACCATCTGGAAATAGATATTGTCCTTCTGCGCGGCGTCCACGATCGAGTCCCACCGCTTGGCCGCCTCCAGGTCGATGTCGCCCGGCTTGATCTGCTTGCCCGCGGCGCGCCAGTCCAGGTTCTTGCCGTCCCAGTGCGTCATCCAGACGCGCGACCAGTTCTCGCCCGCATCGTGCATCTTGCCGAACATCTCCGGGATATCGGGCCCCTTGTCGGAGCGCCAGGCCTGGTTGTGGCCGATCGGGAAGTAGTGGACGCCGTTGTCGAACACGAAGCGCGTGTGGTCGCCTCGCTCGATCCGCACAAAGCCGGGCAGCGGCTCCCCGGTCACGTTCCAGTCCTTCCTCTCCAGCTTGTCCTCGTGCGCGATCACGTGGTTCAGCTTCACGGAGGCGACAGCGTACTGGCCCGGAGCGCTCGGCGTGAAGCGCATGCGCCAGGTCGTGCCGCCGTCGAAGAAGCACGGGACGTCCACGGTGGCGCCGTCCGGCTGCTTAAGCGTCACCTGCACGTTGGTCTTCTCGAAATCGTAGGGATCGCCCTTCACGTCGGAGAGCTGGAACGACGTCTCGATCCTGGGGTAGACGCCTCGGCCCAGTCCGGCGTTCGGCTGGTTGGAGATGCCACGAGTCGCCGCGATCGACGCGTTGTAGCCGCTTCCGATGTCCCCGCCGAGACTTCGCGAGAGGCTGGTAGAGTCCTGCAGGCCGCCCCCGCAGCCGCTCGCCAGGGCGCCCACTGCGACCGCCGCGGCGAGCCGCGCGGGAAGATGTAGCCGAGATCGTGAGGCCATACTATTGCCGCTCCCGTAGGTCAGGCTGCGAAGAAGAATACGCGATATGAGGGCGCGCCGCCAAGTTCGGCCGATCCGCACCGTGCCGACGCAAATTCGGCACGTGGTACCATTCGATTCGTTCGCGCCGACTCCTGCCCGAACCGCCAAGTCGGCCTGCTCATGGCGCCCTGCCTTTCAGTATACAACGAAACGTGGAACGATTGTGGCGCGCCGGGCCGGCCGTACTCTGCCAGACGAACCGGTGATCGCGAGTAGGCTCGCGTCCGTCACGGCAGGCGGCTGGCCAGCGACTGAAGTCGCGCCTGACAGTACAGTGGTCCGCCTGCGCGGACACCGTAGATCGCGGCTCACGTTCCTTGGCGACTATACAGCTCGCAGTCGTGTCGGCGCAGGCCGACCACCGTTTTGTGAGCCGCGACTTTAGTCGCCGGGCCAGCCCGGACTCGGGCGAGGGGGCACCGGCTTCCGTGCGACGGTCTGAGCCGATGGCGTTGTCGGGGAAGGACGCGGGTCCC
>DATGJU010000504.1:0-2420 GCA_035295045.1 Chthonomonadaceae bacterium | reverse complement strand
TCCAGGATAGCCGTCAGCATCGCCTGCGCACGCTCCGCGGCGACACGCTCGGTCACGTCCATCTTTGTGCCGACCAGTCGTACCACCGCACCGGTTTCGTCCCGGACCGGCGTGGCGATTGCGTGGAACCAGCGCACGTCGCCATTCTCGTCGGGAGCGCTGCGGACATCGTGGGAGTAGGCCGCTCCGTCGATCAGCGCGCTCTGCACGTGGGCGTTAACGATGTCCACGTCGGCGGGATGATAGTACGTCAGGAGCGTGTCATAGTCCGGCTCGCCGAGAGCCGGATCGCGCCCGAACTGGCGAAACAGCTCCGCGGACCAGTGGATCTTGCCGCTGGCGATATCGAATTCCCAGCTTCCCACGCGGGCGACGCGCTGCGCGTTGGCGAGGCGCTCCTCGCTCTCGCGGAGCGCCGCGAGCATGGTTGCGTTTGCGAGAGAGGCTCCCTTAGCCTCCGTGACGTCGTGGCAGAACACGGCCAGGCCGTCCGCCGTGGGATGGGCGCGCAGGGCGTACCACTTGTCGCGATCAGAATCGTAGTTCTCGAAGGTGACGGTCGTCTGTTCGGCGAGGGCCTGACGGTAGTGCAATTCGAAGGTGGACCCGACGGCGTCGGGGTAGATGTCCCAGAGGCTGCGGCCCAGCAGCTCCGACCGCTGTCGAACGAGAAGCTGCTCCGCGGCGGCGTTCACGTACTGGAATCGCCACTGGCCATCCAGCCAGAAGAAAGCGTCGGAGACTCCTTCCAGCGTCTGGCTCATCTTGCGGTCCGCGTCGCTTCGCGCGCTCCGCAATCGGAGGATGCTGAAGCCGAGGGCTATAAGCGCGCCGAACCGCGCGGCACGGAGCGGTATGGCGACGGCGAGCGCTTTCGGAGGCGTGACGCAGCAATCGACGGCCGATAGGGCTATCAGCAGCGCGAAGAGAGCCGTAAACTGGATGAGCGCTTTGCGCTCGTTATTCGTGTGATGAAGCATCGACTCGCAATTCCGCTACGCCGCGCGCTTCGGGCGGCGAGCGCGGCCGCCCGAAGGCCCGGAGTACCCCATATTGTTGGCAGGACTTGGGAGAAAGTTGAGTGTGCGATGGTTCCACTGCACCGCAGGGGCGAGCGGCGATGTGGGATTGCGACGCGAACGGGACCGGTCGCACTGCGAGCGCTTCTAGCGACGAGCGGCCCCGCGCTCGCGGACCGGCATGCGGGGTGGTGCGGTCAGCCCTGATCGGCGCGGAAGCGGCTGGGGGGTTTTCCGAATCGCCGGCTGAAAAGGGTGCTGAAGGAGCCCAGACTCTCGAAGCCGACCTCCAGGCAGATGTCCGTGACCGGCGCCTGAGTGCGGCGGAGCAGCGTGCGGGCACGTTCCAGGCGCACGTCGGTGAGGAACTGGTGGGGCGTCTGGCGGAAAGAGCGCTTGAAGGTGCGGAGGAAGTGGTGGGGCGCCATACAGGCGACGCCGGCGATCTGCGGAAGCGTCAGCGGCCGGGCGCTGGCGGCCCGCATGTACTCGCGGGCAGTGTGCATGCGCTCGTAGCACTCGACGCGCGTGGCGTGGCGCGCGCCGGGCATTGCTTCGATCTCGGAGCGCTCGCGGCGGTGGACCGAGAGCAGGTCGCCGACCAGGAAGTGGAACTGCTCATCCAGCCAGACACGCGAGGGATTCGGCGCGGCGGCGAGCGCGGTGCGGACCTGCAGCAGGCGGCGGGACAGTGCGTCGTTGTGCGGGTAGGTGCGGACGAAGAAGCCGACAGGCTGGCCGAAGGCGAGCGGCTCGTCCAGCAGCTTCTCGTCCGGCAGGGTGACGGCCGCCAGCGCCTCCTCCGCGAAGCCCGGTCGAAACGTGACGTTGAAGCACTCAACCGGCGCGCGCGCCGCCACCGAGCTCTGGACGATCTGGCCCAGGTTTAGGAGCAAATAGGCCGAGTCATCGACCATGTAGCTGCGCCGATCGACTTCGAAGCGGCGCTGGCCGCCGAATGCGCAGCGGATGGAGAGGCGCGTCTGCGCGGCCGAAAGCGACCAGTCGATCTCCTCGCGGTGGACGATGACGTTGCAGTCGGTGTCGAAGTCGAAGAAGCCGCCGGGCAGCCGAGTGCAGCGCGCCGGCGCGTCGGTGTAGACGCGGGGCGCCTCTCGCCTCCGCATCTCAGACGGTCTCAAGTAAGGCCCTCCAGCCCCGCTTTTTTCAAGCACTGCCCACCGCAATATCCAGGTTCGGCCTACCGACCCGAACACGGATGACCGATCGGCGCTCCCGCGAAAACGCTGCGCAGCTTGCGCGCAGCCACGCCTCGCCTTGCCGCGCTGGATGGGACGCTCGCCGCCACGCGCGGCCAGCCGAAACGGGCGAACGTTGGCGGCGCACCCTGCCTGTACCGTTCGGTACGGCAGCGGTTCAATTCGGCGTTTCTCGAAAATT
>DATGJU010000503.1:0-7166 GCA_035295045.1 Chthonomonadaceae bacterium | reverse complement strand
TCATTCCCGCCTCTTTGGCGGTGCGCACCCACGCGTCGGCGTCGTACTTGACCGGCTTGAACTCCTTCGCGTACTGCTGGTACTCGGCGGCGGGGATCTTCGCCGTGTTCATGATCCACTCGCCGATGCCGCCGATGCGCTTGCCGCGATAGGTCCCTGCCGGCACGGAGTAGACGCCCCAGTGGATGAACATTCCGAACCGGGCCTCGCGCCACCACTTCATGCGGGCGTCGCGCTGGGCCTTCGTCTCGTTCGCGTAGGGGTCCGGCGAGGCGGGCTGGCCGGTCGCGGCCTGGGACAGTAGGGCGATGGCGGCGACGGCGAGAAGGCGTTTGGAGATGGCTGTAGCGAACATGGCGTGCTCCTTGTCGGAGCATAGGTTCGGCGGTTGAGCGACGGTTCCCTGCGCGGCCGAACGATGGGTTGCCCATACAGCGAAACTCACTCAGGTTCGGTTCGTACTTGTAACGAGTCATACACTGGAATTGAGCGCGACGCGAGACTCTCTTCGCGTCAGCGATGCATCGCGGTCTCAACCCGTCGCATCCACCGCATACCGCATTCGCCTCCGGGGAGTAGAGCAACCATGAAACCGCGTCAACATAAGTTCGTTCTCATCCTGCTCGCCGGGACCACTGTGGTGGCAGTGGGACTCTCATTTGCGCTGGTGGCCAGGTCGGTCCAGAGGGGCCCCTCTCCCGCGATGTGGGCTGTTATTGCTGCCGCGCTGGCGACAGGCGCGGCAGTCTTCGTGCCCAGCCTCCTGCGCCGCCGTGGGAGCGTCGAGCCGACCGCGTCCTTGTCGCCTGCCGACGTAAGGTTTTGCGTGCTGATTACCGTTGTGGGTATGGCGCTCGCCGTATTCGGCGTGTTCAGCGGAATGTGGTGGATAATGGCGCTGGGGATCACGCTCAGTCCGATCGCGTTTCGCTTCCGATGGCCGCGCACTGCCTCGGGTCCGCGGCCCCCTGTCGACCTGTGACACGTTTGGCCGGCCGCCTGACGGCGACCTCGCGAGGCCGCGCATTCACTTCGCAGCGGCTTCTGCCCTCAACGCGAGGGGCGGGTTCTAGGGAAAACCCGTTTCGGATCGAAACGAAGACCGATGCGGTCCCGTACTCTAGCGAGGATTAACCTGCTATAGTTACAGTATGGTTCTTCGTCGCAGCCTCTGTCGGTCGCTTCTCCTCTCGGCGCTCTGCATCGGCGCCGGCTTCGTTGGCGCCCCCTGTAGGTCGGCTGGCGGCGCATCGGGAACGGGAGCGCGCTTCCCGATAGCCACAGGGGTCGAGTCGGGAGCGATCAAGCTATTCTCCGACGAGCCGGGAGAGCGGCCGCGTGAAGTCGCCGGGATTGTATGCGATAACCTGAAAGGCATGCCGGACGGCGAGCGGGACCATCTCATCGTTAAGATCCCGGAGGCGCCCGCCGAGGCTATTACATGCCTGCCACCGGCCAACGTCGTTCCGCCGGTCCGCAAGGGCGCGCACAGAATCAAGCTGGATCCGGACAGCGCCGGCAGGCTCGTAAAAGAGCCTGCCGGCATCATCTACTATCCTCCCGACGAGTTCAATCCCGTCCAGGCCCCTTCCGAAACCTCCCAGATATCCAGCCTTCGTGAGCGCGGCGTCAAGATCGGGATCCGCATTTCGCGGCCAGATGGCGGTTCGACAACTTATGAGCGCACCCTCCTGCTCCGCCGCCCTCCGGTGGTGCTCGTCCACGGCGTGAACGCGTCGGCGACGATGTGGACCGATCCGCACGACTGTGGCTCCTGGCTGGCCTCAAGGCTCACCCGCCTCGGGTTCGACCTGGCCTACGTCGATCACGGCGCGCCGGATGCTGCGTCCGGGTCCGCGGGCGAGCTCGCCTTTCACGGCAACGGCCCGATCGAGCGTGCCGCCGAGCTGCTGGACCAGACGGTTGCCGGCTGCCTGCGGTCCGTCCGGGACGCCAGTCCCTCGTTCGCCATTCGCCGCGTCGATCTGGTCGGGCACAGCTACGGAGGCATCATCGCGCGCTGGTTCCTGCGCATGGCGAACGGCGACTTCCCCGCGGAGGACAGCCGGGCCTGGTACCGCTATGCGACGAACGTCGCGGACAAGCCCGGCGTGTACCACATCCTGGACTCCTTCTACGCGAGGCCGCGGTACCACTCGGTCCTCCGAGGCCCGTGCGTGCGTAAGCTGATCACCATCGCGAGTCCGTGGCGCGGCACGCCGATCGCCAACTACGTCAACCAGACGCGTGCGCCGAACGACCCGCTAGGCCTGCGCGACGCGCCCATTTTCAACAGCCACCGCATCAGTATCTCCACCGTTCTGGACCGGCTGGAGCGGCTCCGCACCGGCATTACCGTCGAGACCAGGGCGCCCTCGATGGAGGTCAACGCGGTCGAGAGCCCCTGGCTCGCGTTCCTCAACAGCGACTCCGGATTCGGCAGCGCGGGCCCAATTCCCGAATCCGGCGGCGCGGGCCCTCGTTCTGAATACGGTAACGCGGGCCTCCGTGCCCGCCGCGGTCCGAAGCCATTCCTCGATGGCGTGGCCTACGCGTCGCTCGCGGGCGACAACACTGCGTTCCTGTCCGAAAGCCTGATCGCGGGCCACGGATCGCACGGCGGCCGCGATCTCGGCGTCGATCTCTACAGCCTGCTCGACTCCGTTCAGACGCCGTCGCGATTTCCCTATCTCGCGCTCGACTGGCACGCCGGCTCCGACGCGAACTACTCGGATGGGCTTGTGCCTCTCTGGAGCGCGCTCCCGTTCGGGTCGGGCGAGACGCACTTCAGCAAGATAGTAGACGCCAACCACACCAGCATCCTGCTCAATGACGTCGCCATCGACGCCGTTGCATGCTGGTTGAGCAACCGGGACGTGCCGACCGGACGCGACCTCAACCCGATGTGGGGCAAGCCGATCGATTCCGGCATCGCCAACGAGTCGGGAGGACCGACCAAGCAGTGGGTCTTCCAGCCGGGCTGCATGGCGCCGTGGCCGCAAAGCGACCTGTATGGCGAGGTGGACGGCACGGCGCGCATCAAAGAGGGCGTATTCGCCGGCATTCCCGATCCGTGCGTTATGCAGACTCCCCACGGCGCGCAGTTCACCTGGCGCACGTCGCTCGACATGGACGGCTGCGTGACCGTCTACGAGTACCGGCCGATCGACTTCGCCCACTGGGACATGGTCGAGGTCGCGACAGTCTCCTTGCCCGGCGCCGGCAAGCTGCACACGGCCGAAGTCACCGGTCTCCTCGGCAGCGGCTTCTACTTCTACAAGGCCATCTCGGACTATTCGGATCCCTTCGACGCGGTGCTGGAGCTCCAAACCCCGCTGAAGCGATTCACGCCCGGACCGTAGATCTGCAGCCCCGGGCGCGTCTGGCTCTCAATCGGGCGAACGCGGTCCGGCCGCGGGCGAACGGCAGGATTCTTGCCGCTCACCCGCGCATTAATCCGCGTTACTCATTTTTTGTATTAGAACAGCCGACCGGCTGTGCGGCCAGGCAGCGAGCGCGGCCGGGCCGTGGGAGGATCTATGAGCGAACTGAACTTTCCGGTGCTCAAAGCGCTGTGCGAAACGCCCGGCATAAGCGGCAGCGAGGACCCGATGCTCCGACTCGTGGGCGAGGAGATGCGGCCGCTGGTCGATTCGATCGAGATCGACGTTATGGGCAACCTGATCGGCTCCAAGAACGGAGCGAGCTCCGGGCCGCGCGTGATGATCGCCGCGCACGTCGACGAGATCGGCTTCCGCGTCCGGTACATCGACGATAAGGGCTTCCTGCGGCTGCTGCCCGTCGGCGGGTGGGACCCGCGCACGATGGTGGCCCAACGCGTGCTCGTGAGCGGGTTCAAGGGCGCGACGCTCCGCGGCACGCTGATGCCGGGCGCGAAGCCGACGCACCTGCTAACGCCGGAGGAGGCGAACAAGCCCGCAAAGCTCGAGGAGTTCTTCGTCGACCTCGGCATGCCCGCGGACCGGGTGAAGGAGCAGGTCGAGCTCGGCGACATGGTGACGATGGACCGCACCTGCGAGCGCGTCGGCGATACCGTCGTCAGCAAGACGCTGGACGATCGGCTCTGCGTCTTCATCATGATCGAGGCGCTGCGCAAGCTCCAGGGCAAGTCCGTCGCCGCAAACATCCTGGCAGTAGCTACCACGCAGGAGGAGGTCGGCCTGCGCGGCGCCACGACGTCCGCCTATGCGCTCAAGCCGGACATCGGCATCGCGCTGGACGTGACGCTCGCCGTCGACATTCCGGGAACGCCCGATCAGGACGCGGTGACGCAGCTCGGCAACGGCGCCGCGATCAAGATTTCCGACTCCTCGCTCATCTGCCACCCGAAGCTCGTACGCCACTTCCGCGACGTTGCCGAGGCGCGCGGCATCAAGTACCAGCTCGAGCTCCTGCCCCGCGGCGGCACCGACGCGGGCGGAATCCAGCGCAGCCGCGGCGGCGTGCCCTCCTTCACGCTCTCCACGCCGACGCGCTACATCCATACCGTGAACGAGATGGCGCACGTGAACGACATCCAGGCCAGCATCGACCTGCTGGCTGCCTACCTGGAGGAGGCGCACACGCGGCAGTACGGGTACGGATCGTGACGCATGCGGGATCATGGACGGCGAACATTGGACAGCCTGGCTGACCGGTATCGCCCGCGGCTCGCCGGCGCCGGGTCCTGGTCTGCTTCGCGCCGGAGCGGCAGCAGACCGCCGATTGTCGGCCGACGAAGCCCGCGCGACGTCCTCCGAGCTCTGATCGCCTGCCTCGCCTGCGCCATGCCGGTCCGAGCGGCGGCGCAGGCCGATCCCGTCGCGGCGGGGTTTCGGGATGTGCCGGCCGAGTCGAGGATGCGCATGTTCTGGCGCGTATTCGGGCCGGCCTGGTCGCCGCCGGAGACCGACCGGGAGCTGCGCGAGGTGAAGGCCGCGGGCCTGGGCGGCCTGATGACCGCAATCACCTACCCTGCGGCGGTCGACGATCCTGCTGCCGGCATCGTGAACCAGCGCTATCTCTCGCCGGAGTTCCTGGATACGCTCCGATACGCGGAGTCCGCCGCGCACAGTCTGGGCCTCGAATTCAACGCCTATGGCGGCACCGGCTGGCCGTTCGGCGGCCCGACGGTCTCGCTGGCCGACTCGGCGCACCGTATCCGCATGGAGCGGCCCGCTCCGCTTCCGGACGGAACCGGCTGGCGCCTGCGGCGCCTGCGGGACGGCGAAAGCTACTTCGCCGCGTACGTTATGCCGGTGAGGGAGACATCTGCGACCGCGCCCGCCTCGATCGCCCTGGATGTTACGAGGTCGATCCATGGAGATCGCCTGGAGCGGCGCCCCGGTCCGGACGACCAGGCGGCCGTCTTCATCGTCGGACCGACCTACATGAAGGTGAAGCGCCCGGCGCTCGGCGGCGAGGGCTACGTCGTCGATCACTACAGCCGGCCGGCCACGCTGCGCTATCTCGATTCCGCGGTGGCGCCGCTCCTGGACGGCTCACCGCCCGGCGCGGGAATCCAGACGATCTTCTGCGACAGCCTGGAGGTCTATGGCGCGAACTGGACCGATTCGCTGCCTGCCGAGTTCGAGCGGCGGCGCGGATACGCCCTGACTCCGCACCTCCCGGCGCTGTTCGACGCCACAGCGGCCGATTCGCCGGAGCTTCGGTTCGACTTCTGGCGCACGCTGGCTGAGCTGGCGGAAGAGAACTTTGTGCGTACCACGCATGACTGGCTGCGGGCGCGGGGCGTCTGGTTCGCGCTCCAGGCCTACGGCACTCCCCCGCTCGGCCTCACCGCCGCGGCGGAGTGCGACTTCCCCTGGGGCGAGCAGTACGAGTACCGCGGCTTCTCCTTTTCAAGGCTTGCCGCATCGGGCGCGCACCTCGCCGGCAAGCGCATCGTCGGCGCCGAGGCGTGGACGTGGGCCGGAATACCGAACCGCGTGGCCGACAGCCTCGCCGACCTGAAGCTGCTGAGCGACTTCCACTTTCTGGCCGGCGAGAACGAGCTGACCGGCGTGGACTTTCCGTACTCGCCTGCGTCGGCCGGCTCGCCGGGCTGGATGCCTTACTTCGGCCCGGTGATGAACCGGAACAATCCGCAATGGGCCGTCTTTCCGGACCTCGTCGGATACGTCAACCGGTGTCAGTGGATTCTGCGCCAGGGCCGGCCAGTGGCAGACGTCGCGCTGTACCTGCCTGAAGAAGACGCCTTTGCGGCAGGGCCGGTCGATCAGATGCTGCTCGACTTCAAGATTCGGGACTACCTCGCGACGACCCGTACGGACGAGTTCGGCCTCCAGAAGGCGCTGCGACACAACTCCGAGATCATCGACGGAATCCAGCGGGCCGGCCTCAACTTCGATGGAGTGGACTTCTTCGCCATGAACCGGCTCTGCTCGGTGCAGGGCTCTGAGCTGGTCGCCGGCGACGGCCGTTATCGTGTGCTGATCCTTGACACGAATCGGATCGACCTGGCCGCGCTCCGAAAGATCGCGGCGTTTTGCCGCGCCGGCGGAACGGTGATCTCGATGGGCCACCCGCCGGAGTTGCCCGCCGGCCGGGCCTCCTCCGCGGCTGCGGACGAGGTGCGCCGACTGATCGTCGAGCTGTTCGGCCTGTCCAGCAGCGAGCTCGGGGCGTCGTACGAAGCCGAAAAGGCATGGGCGGCCGCCGTCAGGTCCCAGCCGGATCTGCCTGCGCCCACGATGCGGCACGCGGTCGGCAAGGGGTTCACGCTGCAGCCAGGGATGGCGCGCGCCCCCAAAGGACGGCTGGATCTCACTTCAAACTTAGACGAATGGTTCCCGCGTTTGACGGGCGGGGACCTGACCGCGGCGCTCCGCTCCGTGCTGCGCGCCGATATCGAGCGAACAGGCCCGGTGTCCAGCATTCCCAACACCCACGGCCAGAGCGCCCGCCGGATCGTGCGCTCTGAGACCGACCAGGCAATCTATCATGTCCACCGCGCGTGCGGCGACCGCGACTTCTACTTCGTATGCCGCTTGCCGCTGGATAGCGGCCCGCTGCACGGCGAGCTCCGCGGCGCCGGCAGGTTGACATTTTGGGACCCGTTCGACGGGTCGATCCGGGCGGTTCCGGCGCATTCGCATGGGGGCCGGACGGCATTCACGCTCGCCGAGCCTCGCTCCGGATTTCTC
>DATGJU010000502.1:0-3081 GCA_035295045.1 Chthonomonadaceae bacterium | reverse complement strand
GCCGGCGCAACCCCCGGCGCAACCACAGACGCAACCGCAGCCCCAGTCACAGCCGCCGGCGCCGTCGACCGCCCCCAGCGGACAGATCGACGCCAATGCGGCGAAGCAGCACCTCACGGAGGCGCGCGACGCGTTGAGTCAGATGGCGTCGATGCCCGCAGCCGCGAAGCTCCAGGGCGACGCGCGCACGAAGGTGTCGGATCTGATTTCCAACTTCAACGCGCTGATCACGACGCAGGGCGACTGGCGGTCCTCGTACGCGAAGGTGAGCGACAGCCTGACGGCGCTCCTCGGGCCGGACACGGACCAGAATCAGAGCCCGAGCCAAAGCCAGGGCGCCACGGCGGGCACGGGCAGCGTCGGAACGACCGGAACCGGCGCCACCGGTTCGGCGGGGACCACCGGAACCGCCCCGGCCGCGGCTGAACCGAACGCGTCAGGCGTGCAGCTCGATCCCGCGATCCATGAGAAGCTCGTCGAGTTCAGAACGCACCTGAAGGAATTCGAGAAGGCCGCCGGCGGCGCGGCGCAGCCGTCGCCAAGCGCCGCGGCTGCCCCGGCGAACACGGCGGGCACGACCGCATCCAGCAGTTCGGAGACCGGATCGATGCCCCCCGCTGCCGCGACGGCGAGCACGTCGAACCCGGCGAATCCCGCGACCGCGGTGAGCGGCGCGACCGGCACGAGCGGGCGCGAGCAGACCAAGCCGGAGCCGACCGGCACGACGGGGACGACGGCGGCGGCGGCGAGCGGCTCGGCCGACCAGAACGTCTCCTCGGCCGCGCAGTCCGAACTGGCGGCTATCGACGCCATTCTCGCGAAATCGAACACCGGCGCCCTCACCAAGACGCAGACGGCGGAACTTCGCCGGCACGTCGACGCGCTGCGGTCTCTGCTCAACCAGAAATAGCCCCGGTGCGGCCGGATCTTGGATCCGGCCGCAACCCTCCCCTTCTCAGCGAGTTACCCGGCAGACTTTATTGGCGAGACGCTTTGGAATAGACTAGCGCGGCTGGTTGTTATTTATCTGCGATGAGGAGGATCTTTCAGATGAAGAAGTTCGCAATGCTCGCGGCGGCAATTTTGTTTGCGGCGACCCCGGCGCTCGCGGCGGAGAAGACCTGGAACGGCACCATCGGCGATGCCAAGTGCGGCGTCAAGCACTCGAAGGCGGAGCACGGTTCGCAGACGGACAGCGATCATGAGTGCGTCAACAAGTGCGTCGCCGGCGGCTCGAAGTACGTGTTCGTGGCTGGCGGGAAGACCTACCAGATCGCGAATCAGGACTTCGCGGGCCTCAAGGACCACGCGGGTCACAAAGTCGCGCTGACGGGCGAGATGAAGGGTGACAGCATCACGGTGTCGAAGGTCGACATGCCGGCGGCGAAAGAAAAGAAGGGCAAGTAGTCTTCCTTCGACCGCACATGGAAAAAGGCCTCGCGCATGCGAGGCCTTTTTTTTCAGGCAGCGATGGAGCAGGTGTGCCGGGCGGAGGCCGAGCCCGAACCACAGCCGTCCAGGCGCAGATACGCGCCCGTCACTTCACGGGCGCTTTCGGGCATTCCCCGCCGAAGACATGCAGGATCGGCCGGACTTCGTCGGGACGCATGCGGGCGACCGTATAGACCTCGTCGCGCCAGCTCGACATCTGATAGACCCAATAGTTGTCCCCGTCAACCGAGAGATGACCGAGCGGCTGCATGAACGACACCCCTTCGCGGTCGCAGTACGTGACCTTCGCCGTGAGGTGGATCTCGGGCTTCTTGCCCTCGCGCTCGATGATCCAGCCGTTCCCCCAGGTAATCAGGCCGCAGTCGCGATCACGTGGTCCGGCCGGGTAGCGACGAATCGCTTCGACGTAGGTCGCAACCCATTCGCCGTCGCGGACGGTCTTCTCGCGAAACCGGTAGATCGCTTCGAGCTCGATCGGGATCGCCTCGCGTTGTTCCGTCGAGTACGGATGCCACCAGTTCGTGAAGCTCGCCGCCGCCAGCGTTTCTTCCTTGTTGAACTGTTCTGCGATCGTCTTCACGATCTCGCCGGAGACGGCCTGCGCGAGGACGGACACCTGGATGATTGGCTGCACCGGCACCGCGCCGCTGCCGCCGACGACGAGCGCGTCCTTCGCGACCGACGGCTCGCGTTCGTCGATCGGCTCACCCGGATAGTCGGTCTTCAGGCCAATGTGCCCACCGCAGAAGACGCGAACCTGTTGCGGCTTCTCCAGCTTCAGCGGGCGAGACGATCCGTCCGCGAGCATCCACGCGGTCCAGGCCGCCCCCGGCTCCGCCGGTCCCCACCATTTCTTCGGCACATCGCCGAGACCGATCGGCAGGGGGGCTGAGGTGTCAGACGGCGGCCAGGGGGCGCTCCAGTCGTGTCCGCTGTACGCGGCAAACGGGATCATGATCCCGTCACGGCGCAGGACGCCGAGTTCGAAGCTGACTTTCGGAGCCGCGAGGAGCCATGCGGCCGAAGCCACAATCAGCGACAACAGAAGGGCGCCACGGCGCACGCCCCGATTGTACGGCTACTTGTCGAGGACTTCGCGGACCTTCTTGAGCAGGTCCTCGCGCGAGAACGGCTTCGCCAGAAAGTCCACCGCAAGGTCGGCGTCCAGATTGCCGGGATAGCCGGAGATACAGAGCAGCTTCAGGGTCCGCCGCCGTCCGCGCAAATGATGAGCCAGCTCGGCGCCGCCCATGTACGGCATCCGCAGGTCGGTCAGCAGCATGTCGATCGCATCGCCATGCTCATCGAACAGCTTCATGGCTTCCTGCCCGTTCCGCGCTTCGAACACGTTATAGCCGTCGCGCATGAGCGCCTGGGCGAACAGCTGGCGGACGGCAGGCTCGTCTTCGACGAGCAGGATCGTTTCGCGGGTTGCAGCTTCTGGCATGTCGAGTGGGCCGGAGGCCTATAGCGTAGCAGTGGACGCGCTGCCCGCAAACCAGGCGTGGCCCCCGCTGGGTTAGACGGACACACGGGCAGGAATTCCGACCCGCACACCTGTGCGGGCACCGCGCATCACCGCCGCTGGCGTCCCACCTCATAGTGCTGCGCGGCCAGCCAGCAAATCGA
>DATGJU010000501.1:0-6429 GCA_035295045.1 Chthonomonadaceae bacterium | reverse complement strand
AGCTCGTGAAGTACCGGGACGATTCGGCGCGCGCCTGCCACGAGTTCGCTCGCGCCGCGATTCAGAGCACCTTCAGAGCGACCATCCAGGACGTGCAGCACCATGTCCGCGAGGGCCTGAAGCCGGTCCGCTCCGGCATCTCGGAGCGGCTCCGGTCCCTGGAGGCGACGCTCGATGGCGCCCTCGCAAATCTTCGCGCGGCCGAATCCGCGGCGCCGGCCGAGGACCCGGACCGCGCCGCGATCGCCGCGCTGCGCGCCCGCGTGGTCGCGCTGATCCCGACTCCGCAGCCGTCGGCCGCAGGCGTGGCCGCTGACGCGGAGTCACGTGCGTCCACTGGGACGGACGCGGTCGAAGAGATTGCTTCCAATCGTTCTCCGGGCGGCGAGACCCGGGACGACCCGCCGACTGTTCGGCTCTGAGATCGACCTGCACGTTTTTCAACGCAACGTACCGCGTGGGCGCGTTCACGCCCACTCGCGGCTCTATAATGGGGGATTAGCGACATGGCTCTCAAAGACAGGATCGAGCAGGCGCGCAATAAGATGGTCCAGCAGGGCGGCCGCGCGCTGGACAGCCTCGCGGCGATCGCGAACGCGCTGGATATGCGGGCTACCGCCGCGACCGTCAAGGAGATCGGCGAGCGGCTCGCTTCGGACAACTTCAATCTTATCGTGCTCGGCCGGTTCAACAACGGCAAGTCGACGATGCTGAACGCGCTGCTCGGAAAGCCGACCGCGCCGGTCGCGGATTGGGACGGCAGCCGCGGCATCATGCCGACGGACGATCTGCCCTGCACTGCGACGCTGACCAAGATACGATACGCGGAGCAGCCCTACGTCCGCGTCAGTCGCCTGGACGGGAAGCGCGAGGAGTGGTCGCTGGCCAAGTACCTGCGCGAGTCCTCCGTCCGCACCTCACACGACGAGACCGCGAATATCTTCAAGGACATCAGCGGGTTCGAGCTCGGCTTTCCGGCGGAGCTGTGCAAGTCCGGCGTCACGCTGATCGATTCGCCCGGGATGGACGACGTGCCCCTGCGGACGGCGATCACGCGGAGCGCGGTGCCGGAGTGCGACGCCGCCATCGTGATCTACCGCTCGGATAGCTGCGCCGGCCAGGGCGAGCGCGAATTCGTCTCGGAGATGATCGCCACATCGAATACCCGCGTCTTCACGCTGGTGAACATGTGGAGCGGCCGCAAGCTGGACGACCGGTATAAGGCCTTCGTATGGGACCGACTCATCGCGTTCGACCGGGGCGGCGAGCCCTATTCGGGGCAGGACTTCGCGTCGCGGGACGTCTATTTCGTGGACGGCCTGAAGGCGCTGCAGGGCAAGCTTGCCGGCGACATGGAACTTGTGGCCGAATCGGGCCTCGCGGCCTTCGAGCAGCGACTCGGCGACTTCCTCGTGAACGAGCGCCACTCCACGCACATCGTAAAGTTCGTGTCGGAGGCCGACAAGTGCGCCGTAGCGATCGAGCAGAAGGCGTCCCAGCATCGAAATGCGATCCTGGCGGACGGCCAGAAGCTCGTGCAGGCGTACGAGGCCATTCAGCCCCAGCTCGCCGCGGTCCGAGCTCGGCGCGACGAGCTTCCGGCGCTGTTCGAGCGGTACCGCAATGAAACCGAGCGCGAGGTGATGGCCAGCTTTGAGCAGATGATCGCGAAGCTTCGCCAGGATCTTCCGGACGAGCTCGCCGCGCGCCAGCTTCCGACTGCGGCGACTCTTCAGGGCAAAGTGCTGGGCATGTTCCAGCAGAAGAAGCTCTGCACCGAGGCGCTGGGCGTCTGCGAGGAGATCGTGAATGAACGGATCACCACGTGGGGCGGCCCGGAAGGAGGTCCGAACGGGGCCTGCGCCGTAATGAACACGGTTCTACAGCGGATGTTCGAGGATGTGAAGGGCGAGATCGCAGAGATCGACAGGGCGTTCAGCGAGGCGAATTTCGAGATGACCGGCTGGACGGTGAATTCCGCAGCCCCTACCAGCGTGATCAGCACGCAGGAGCGCGTGCTGAGCGGCATTGCGGGCCTTCTCGTGGGAGACTTCAGCGTGCTCACCGGCGGAGTAGGCGGCTGGCGCAGCGTTGCCGGCGCGCTCGGCGGCCATCTCGCCGGCGCCTTCGTCCTCGGCGCTATCGGACTTGCCGGGACCGCTGTGTTCTGGCCGATCTGCCTGGTGATTGGCGTGGCATCCAGCCTGCTTGCCGGCAGCGTGAACCTGGACGAGCGCGCGAAAAAGACCGTGCAGGACCAGGTTCTGGCCGAGCTTACGAAGCTTCCGCAGGAGGCCAGGCTGCTCTTGAAGAACAGACTTGATACGGTCTTCTGCCAGGTCGAGGAGCAGACCATGCGCTCCGTGCACTCGGTGGTGGATGACGAGGAGCGCAACATCCACCGTATGGCCGAGCTGAACAAGCGAAGCCAGACCGAAAAGACGCAGGCGCTCGCAACGCTCGACGATCTGACTCAGAGGATCGGCGCAATCCGCCAAGCCCTGAAGGAGATCGGCGTACAGGCGAAGCAAGCGTGAAAAATCACCCAATGTGGAAACCGGAGGACAATCATAACGATGGCCCTGAAAGACATGCTGGAACAGGCGCGCGAGCAGATGGTCAAACAGGCCGGCGGCGCGATGGACAGCCTGGCCGCGATTGCGACCAGCCTGGACATGAAAGAGACCGCCGGCCGCATTAAGAAGACCGGTGAGCGGCTCAAGTCCGAGAACTTCAACTTGATCGTAATCGGCCGCTTCAAGAACGGCAAGTCCACGATGATGAACGCGCTGCTCGGCAAGCCGACCGTGCCGGTCGTGGAGATGGAGGGCGACGCCGGGCCGATGCCGGTCGACGATCTGCCCTGCACGGCGACGCTGACGAGCATCCGCTACGCCGAGAAGCCCTACGTCCGCGTGTGGCGCTTCGACGGTAAGAGCGAGGACTGGTCGCTCACGAAGTACCTGCGGGAATCCTCGGTGCGCGGCAACGAGGAGGAAAACGAGAAGATATTCAAGGATATAAGAGGGTTCGACGTTGGCTTCCCGGCCGAGCTGTGCAAGTCCGGCGTAACGCTGATGGACTCGCCCGGTCTCGACGATGTACCGCAGCGCACCGAGGTCACACGGCAGGCAGTGGACCAGTGCGATGCGGCGATCGTGATCTACCGCTCGGACGTCTGCGCTGGCCAGGGCGAGCGCGAATTCGTTTCCGGCGTGCTGGCCTCGACCGGTACGCGCGTCTTTACGCTGATCAACATGTGGAGCGGGCGCAAGGTGGACGATCGATTCAAGGCGTTCGCGTGGAACCGGCTCGTCGCCTATGACCAGGGTGGCGAGGAGTATGCCGGCCAGGACTTTGCCAGCAAGGACATCTTCTTCGTCGACGGCCTGAAGGCGCTACAGGGCAAGCTTGGCGACGATACGGGCCTCGTCGCCGAATCGGGCCTGGCGAACTTCGAGCAGCGGCTGGGCGACTTCCTGCTGAAGGATCGCCACTATACGCACATGCAGAAATTCATTCGCAGCGCGGATGTGGAGGCGACCGCAATCGAACAGCAGATTTCGCAGCGCCGCGCCGCTATCGAGGCGGACGGGCAGAAGCTGGCGCAGGCCTACGAGACGATCCAGCCGCAGTTCGAGCGGATCCGCGCGCGCCGCGATAAGCTTCCCACGCTCTTCGAGCGGTACCGCCGTGAGGCGGAGCGAGACCTGAAAGCCAGCTTCGAGCAGATGGTGGCGCAGCTTCGCAACGACCTGCCGGGCGAACTGGCCGCGCGGCCGCTCCCAATGATGCAGAACCCGAACGCCAAGTTCACCGCCAGCTTCCAGCAGAAGAAGCTGTGCGAGGAGGCGCTTAACATCTGCAACGAGATCATCAACGAGCGCGTGACGGCTTGGGGCAACCCGGGCGGCGGCGCGGCGACCATCCTCGGCGGCATCATCGAGCGGATGATGGACGACGTGAAGAGCGAGATCGCCGCCATAGATCGCGCGTTCGGCCAGGCCCACTTCGAGCTGACGGGCTGGAACGTCCAGACGAACGCGCCCACGAGCATCGTCAGCATGGAGCAGCGCATTCTCTACGGAGTGGCTGGCTTCTTCGTCGGAGACCTGAGCCTCGCGACCGGCGTCGGCGGCTGGAAGACCGCGGCGACCGCCGTCGGCGTGCAGATCGCAGGCGGTCTGCTGCTCGGCATGATCGGCCTCGCAGCGTTCTGGCCCGTGGCGCTCGCCGCCGGCCTCGTCGCCAGCCTCGTTGTCGGCTCGCAGGGCCTGGAGGACCGCGTCAAGAAGAAGGTCCTCGATACCGTGCTGCCCGGTCTCGCGAATGCACCGCAGGACGCAGGCAAGATGATTGACGAGCAGCTCGGCACGGTCTTCGGACAGGTCGAGCAGGAGACCATGGCCTCCATTCTCTCGGTGATCGAGGACGAGGAGCGCAACATCCACCGAATGGCCGAGCTGAATAAGCGCGGCCAGACCGAGAAGGGACAGGCCCTCGCCACGCTGGACGACCTGAACCGCAAGGTGAGCGCCATCCGGCAGGGGCTCAAAGAGATCACCGTCAAGGCGCAGCAGGCAGCGTAACGGTAGCCGGTAGCTCGCAGCGGATAGCTGGCAAATACGTTGACCAGCTATCAGCTGCCGGCTGCCGTGGACCTCCCGTAACCTCGACGCGCGGTGCGGATTGGCCGAGGAGCGGCGCGCAGCATGGACCACGATCAACCGTTCAAGGAGCTTCTGCGGGCCTTCTTCCGCGAGTTGATGGAGCTGTTTTTCCCGCACGCCGCCGCGTAGCTCAATTTCAGAGCTCCGCCGCATGATCGAGGAGCCGGAGGGTCAGGAGATACGTACAATGATATCGGTTTACGAACAGCGGGGTCGCTAGCAGGGCATCGAGCAGGGCCGCGAGCAGGCGTCCTGGCGGGCAAGCGGTCCGCGGTGTTGCGGCTGATGGAGCGAAAGTTCGGGCCTGTTTCAGCCGAGACACTTGCGCGCACCGAGGCGGTAGACACGACCGATGCATTGGATCGGCTGTTCGACAGCGTGGCGGACAGTGCCGTTCCGGATCAGATCGACCTGCCAAGAAATCCCGGCGGCCACTCATAGCCCGTGGCCGGTCCGGAGCCGAGTTGAGGAACCGTGAATAATTCAGCATTCGATCTGGACGGCCTGACGCCACAAAGGGAGACCACGCCACGGCCAGCGAGGGCCCCGGTCCCGGAATACGATCTGACGCCCAAGGCGGCGCCTGCCAAGGCGCCAGGTCCAGCTGACTTCGACCTGCCGCCGGTAGATATGCGCGCGGCCTGGGACCTACAGGTGCTGCTGCACAAGGAGCCGGTCCCGGCGGCGCCCTACAACGCGTGGCTGCGCGAGCTGCGGGCCCTGGCGAACGAGGCCGCCGGACGCGACGCCGAAGTGCACGACGCACTGGCTCCTCTGGTAGACGTGCAGGCCACGCCCTTCGCGACAGTCGCCTTCGGCGGCCATTTCAAGACGGGCAAGTCGACGCTGCTCAACGCGGCGCTGGGCCGCCGCGTGCTGCCGGCCGCCGACCTTCCGGAGACCGGCGCCATCTGCGTGCTGAAGTCCGGCAGCGTGGACGGCGTCGAAGTGTTCGCAGGCGGGCGGCGCAGGACCGTGCCGTGCACGCTGGAGGCGATCCAGCAGGAGGTATCGCTCATCGGCGAGGTGGGCGAGCGGCGCGAGAGCGTCCATCGCGTCGAACAGTTGGAGATCACGCTGGCCGGCTGCGGTATTCCAGCGGATGCGCTCTGGATCGACTCGCCGGGCATCAACGACACGGACGAGATGAACGCCTGTGCGCTACGCGCCGCCCGCCGCGCCGATGTTCTGGTCTGGGTGCTCAGCTCGCGCCAGCCACTATCCGAGGTCGAAATGTCGTTCCTGGCGGATCACATCGCGGAGCGTGGCGCAACGGGCGTCGTCTTCGTCCTGAACGCCTTCCTGCCGGACAACACGGCGACGGCCTGGGAGACGTTCCTGACCAAGAAGGCGCCCTGGATCCGCGACAAAGTGCTCTACCATGCGCCGGAGCTCGGCTTCACGGAAGACGCGCCGCCACTCATCGCTCCGGTTTGCGGACTCGGCCTCTACGGCGACAGCCAAAACGACTTCGGCCGCACGGAGCTGCGCCGGCTGCTCCTGGGCCTCGGCTCGCCGGAGGTGCCGCGCGTGCGCCGCGCCCGGCTGAGCCGCGTGGCGCTGGCGCTGCGCGCAGTGGCGCATGCGCAGGACGAGCGGCGTCAGAGGGAGCGCGTCGCGTACGACGCGATGGCGAAGGCGGCCGCCGAGGCGAAGCGCGAGTCCCAGCGCGCGCGCAGTGATTTCTCCGGGGCCGCGGGTGACGCACTTGAGCGGTTCTACGGCCAGTGGGCCGTGGGCGCGCGGAACGGCGCGACCG
>DATGJU010000500.1:0-2331 GCA_035295045.1 Chthonomonadaceae bacterium | reverse complement strand
GTTGGTGACGTCGGCCATGGGCGCCTGCACCACCGGCGGATCGATGAGGATGGGACCGACGTGGTACGGAGGGCACTCAGCTGTTCGGTGTTCGGTGTTCGGCGTTCGGCATTCGATGCTCGGTTTGCGGTGTTCGCCGATCCCGCGCTCAGGTGTCGGGACGGTCAGGTTGCCCAGACTGCCCGGACTTTCGGGCGACTCCGCAGTAACACCCAACACCGCACACCGATCCCCCGCATCCCGTGCGTTCATTGATCGCTTACCACCGGAATCCAGACCTGCATCGGGCCGGCTTCGCGGTTGGCCCACGCATAGTATGGAATCGCGGTCAGGGTAGCGGGCGAGAAGTCTTCGCTGTTCTCCGGCGCATAGGGCGCGTAGAGAGCGTCGGCCCAGGCGTTCGCATTGCGGACAAGCCCGTCCGTCCGCAGCGCGATAACGGAATGGCCGGCGATCTCCAGCCGCTCGGTGGAGAAAGTGGAATCGTCCGTCAGGGCGAGGTCCCAGGCATCGCCGTTCGGATTGTCCGCCTGCTCGATGCAGTAGACGAGCGGTCCGCGCTGCAGCGCGACGCGGCCGCGGTTGCTTGTCACGTGCGGATGGCTCTCGATACACTCCACCGGCATCGGCAGGACCAGCCGCACGATGTCGCCGGCCCGCCACAGGCGGCGTACCGCCCGGTAAGCGCCTGGCTCGCCAGTCAGGAAGTTGGTTGCATCGTCGCCATTGAGGAAGAGCTGCGATTCGGCCTCGTCCGCCCAGAACGGGACGCGCAAGAACAGGGTGATCTCGCGGTCGGGCGCCTCATCGATATGGATCGTGATCTCGCCGTTCCAGGGATAGTCCGTCTCCTCGCGAAGTCTGACCGTGTCGCCGGTCGGCAGCGTTAGCGCGGCCTCCGAGGATGCATAGAGGTGGACGTACACGCCCTCGTCGGCGATCGAATAGAGATAGCCGGGCAGTGAGGCGAGCAGCCGCGCGACGTTCGGCGGGCAGCAGGCGCAGCCGAACCACTCCTGTCGGCGATGCCCCCCGCGGTCAGCGAGCGGGTTCTCGTAGAAGTAGCGCGTGCCGTCGAGCGAGAGGCCGGGCAGGACCGCGTTGTAGAGCGCCAGCTCCAGCACGTCCGCGTACTGCGGCAGCCCGGTAAGGAGCAGCATTCGCCAATTCCACATCACGCTGCCGATCGCGGCGCAGGTCTCGGTGTAGGCCCGCTCGTTCGGCAACTCGTAGTCATCGCCGAAGGCCTCGCCCTCGTGCCGGGAGCCGGCTCCTCCCGTAATGTACATCTGGCGCAGCGTGAAGTTGTGCCAGAGCGCATCGAGGGCCGCCAGGTATGCGGCGTCGCCCGTCTCGGCAACGACGTCCGCCGCGCCGCAGCACAAATAGAGGTGCCGCACGGCGTGGCCGGTCATCTTGCGCTGCTTGGCGAACGGCGCGTGGTCCTGATGGTACGGACTCCTGCCGAGTACGGCCGGGGTCTGGCCGCGCGCCTCGATCATCCGGCGCGCCAGGTCCAGGTAACGGGCGTCGCGGGTTGTCCGAAACAGCTCCACGAGGCCCATTTCGGCCTCTTCGTGACCGCAGGCGCCGATCCGGCCGTCCGGCCCGAACTGCGTGACGAGGTGGTCCGCCAGCCGGCAGGCCACATCGAGCAGCGTCCGCTTGCCAGTCGCGCGGAAATGCGCCACGGCCGCCTGGAACAGGTGCCCGGCGCAGTAGATCTCGTGCATGTCCTTGAGGTTGCGGAATCGCTCCTTGGCGCGCTCGAACATGAAGTACGTGTTTAGGTATCCGTCCGGCTGCTGCGCTGCCGCGATCTCGGCGACCACGCCGTCCAGCTCCGCCTCGAGGGCCGGATCGGGGTACGTGGCGAGCGACCAGGCGGCCGCCTCAGCCCACTTGTATACGTCGCTGTCGTTGAAGTAGATGCCTTGAAACTCGCCGCCGATCTTGCCGGATGCGCGGCGAAAGTTGTCGACGCGGCCGGTCGCTTTGCACTGCGCGAGTTGCGATGGAATGGTCGCCACGCGGTTACGCGCGATGCGTGGCGCCCAGAACTCGTCCGTCGGCCGGACAGCCGCGACCGGCAGTGGCCGGAGTCGCGCGCAGGGGCTTGCCGTGGTATCGACGATGGGACCGCTTGCTCCGTCCGCCATTAGCGCTTCTCCTGGCTTGCAGCAGTCATCTCGACGAACAGCGCGTGCAGATCGTCTGAGTCGGTGAGCTCGGGATGGAAGGAAGTCGCCAACAGGTGGCCCTTGCGAACGCCGACTACCTTATCCTGGAACGTGGCGATCGTCTCGACGCCCGGGCCGGTGCGCGTGACGT
>DATGJU010000499.1:0-18058 GCA_035295045.1 Chthonomonadaceae bacterium | reverse complement strand
GCCATCGCCGTTGGGTACGATGCCCGGCTCTCCGGACCGGCCTGGTCGGCGGCGCTGGCGCGCGGCATCACCGCTCAGGGAGTGGACGTGCTGGACCTCGGCCCCGCCACGACCGACATGGCCTACTACGTCAGCGGCGCGCGCGATATGCCCGCCGTAGAGATCACCGCCTCGCACTGCACGAAGGAGCTCAACGGGCTGAAAATGGTGCGGGCAGGCGCGCAGATCGTCGGCGCCGGCTCCGGGCTGGAGCAGCTCGCCGAGATCGTAACCGGCCGGCGCTACCGGCCGGAGGCGCGGCGCGGCACGGTTTCCCGCGCAGACGTCCTGCCGGAATTCACCGATCACCTGATGCAGTTCGTGCGCCCGGAGGAGATTCGTCCGTTTCGCGTGGTAGCAGACGCGGGCAACGGGATCGGCGGGCTGCCGGCGCGGGCGCTCTTCGCGCGGCTGCCGCAGGTGTCCGTTACGGAGCTGTTCTTCGAGCCGGACGGCCGCTTCCCGAATCACGGGCCCAACCCGTTCGAGCCGGAAAACATCGTCCAACTCTCGGAGCGCGTGGCCGCCGAGGGCGCCGATTTCGGCGTGGCGTGGGATGGCGACGCTGACCGGGTCTTCTTCGTCGACGAGGCCGGCGCGGCGATCGCCGGCGATTTCATCACCACGCTCGTGTCCCGCCATTTCCTGCGGCGCGACCCCGGCGCGGCGATCGTCTACGACCTGCGCGCATCCTGGGCGGTCCGTGACTGGGTGACGCGGCTCGGCGGGCGGCCGGTGGCGGAGCGGGTTGGCCACTCGTTTATCAAGCGCACCATGCGCGCCGAAAACGCCGTCTTCGGCGGCGAGGTCTCCGGCCACTACTACTTCCGTGATCACTTCTATGCGGACAATGGCTACATTCCGCTGCTCTCCGTCCTCCAGATGCTCTCCGAGCAGGAGGCGCCGCTGAGCGCGCTCGTCGGCGGGCTGGGCGAGTACCACGTCTCGGGGGAGATCAACTCCACCGTGCCGGACGTGGCCGCCGCCATCGCCCGCGTGAAGGCGCGCTACGCCGACGGCCAGCAAGACTTCCGCGACGGCGTCACGATCGAGTACTCGGACTGGCACTTCAATGTCCGCCCCTCCGCCAACGACCCGCTGATCCGGCTCAATCTTGAGGCTCCCACCCGCGCCGAAATGGAACGCCGCCGCGACGAGGTGCTCGCGGTCATTCGGGGATGAGCGCGGCAATTCCGTCAGTCGTGTTGCCATTCACCCGCTGGGCCGCAAACGAACGGTCCCTACGCGTCCTCGTCTTCGCGCCCCTCGCGGCATCGCGCGGGGCGTTGAGTTCGCCCGGCGCTCCATGAGACGTCGTGCGCGAAGGATCGTTCCGGGCGCGTGTCGAAATGGCGGTTGCGCCGAGTCCTGCTCGGCCGCGCGAAAGGCCGCACGATGTCTGAAATCTGTCTCGACGAGGCCGCTCGCAAGACGATTGCGGCGCAGAAAGCCCAGTTCGACCGCAACGGATTCCTCACCCTCCGTCAGGCGCTCGACCAGGACCTGGTCTGCCGCCTGATCGCCGCGGCCGACCGCCTCGCGGCGGAGGGGGTGGAGCGTGACGGTCTCTCCGCGCGGCAGCACTGGCAGAAGCGCAACTGCCTGCCGGACGACCCCGTCTTCCTGGAGCTGCTGGATCATCCGGCCATCCTGCCGCTTGTCGCCGCGATCCTCGGCTGGGACATTCATCTCGTTACATCGCACCTGATCGTCCGGCACCCAACACCCGATGCTGATGCGAACTTCAAAGGCGAGGGCTGGCACCGCGATGGCGGACAGTCGGCGTGGGAGATGACCGAACCCCATCCGCGCATCCTGTTGAAGGTCGCCTATATCCTTTCGGACCAGACGCAGCCGGGCCGCGGCAACACGCAGGTCGTTCCCGGCAGCAACCGCCTGACCGGGCCGCCCGCCTCAGCGCCCGGCGCGCCACATCCTTATGGCGCGATCGAGGTGCTGGGCGCGCCGGGCGACGCCTTCCTGTTCGAGCAGCGCACCTACCACGCGGTCGGCCCCAACCACTCGCCGTACACGCGCAAGTCGCTATTCATGGGCTACGGCTTCCGCTGGGTCGCGCCGATGGACTACCATCCGATGCGCGACTACGTCGACCTTTACGACCGCTGCACTCCCATCCAACGCCAGCTTCTGGGAGAAACCCGGACCGTCACCGGCGTCTACCTGCCGACGGACGAGGACGTGCCGCTCCGCGCGCAGCACAAAGCCTGGTTCGGCGCGCCATGAAGCGATTCCGGTCTGCCCATTTTCCGTCCGCGCCGGCCGCTCGCCTGTGGGCCAATCGAGCTGGACTCGCCCTACCCGCCGGCGCCGTATGTTTGCCCCGACTTCAATTCGAGCACCGAGGAGCCGCGGCCGTCAGGCTTCTTCGGATCGTGGCGATGCTGGTCGGCCTCGTCGCACTCTGGCACGTCGCGCCCGCGGCGGCGCAAGCCCACCAGATCGCGGGGCTTCCGGATCTGCGCGCCGAGCTTCCTTCCACGCTGCCCGGTCGGCTGTCCGCGGCAGATGACGCGGATATCCGTGCGCGATACAGCGACGTCATCGCCCGCCTTCGACCCGTGCGTCAGGCGATCTTCCCCGTCCTTCAATTTCACCTGCCGGACGTGGCGATCTACACTAAGGCCGTGCTGTGGGCCCTGCGCTACTCGCCCAGCCTCTCCGCGGACGATATCGCGCTTATCAAGCGCACATTGAGCCACGCCGAGGTCCGTCTCTCTGCCGCGGAAGCCGGCTCCGCGCCGTGGGAGCGTCTGCAGGGCCGCCTCGTCCGCGGCTTCATCTCCGACGTGGACGGCTCGGTTCAGCCCTACGGGCTCATCGTCCCGTCCGGCTATCGGGCCGGCAGTAAGATGCGGCTCGACGTGGTCCTGCACGGCAGCGTGAAGCCGGACGGTATGGCGATCGTCCATTTTCTACGGCCCTATGATAGGGGCGGTGCCGAGGCCAACCCCGCGCCTTCCTCCGACTTCATCGAGCTGTTTCCCATGGGCCGCGTGGAGAACTGCTCGCGCTGGGCCGGCGAGACCGACGTATTCGAGGCGATCGAGGACGTCTGCCGCAGGTACAGCATCGACCGTGACCGGATTGTGCTGCGCGGCATGTCGGCCGGCGCTTCGAGCACGTGGCACCTCGGCCTGAAGCACCCCGACCAGTTCGCGGCGCTCGGCCCCTACTGCGGCTACGTAGATACGCACCGCTTCTCCGAGACGCCGGGCATGGGCTTCCTGAAGGTCGGCCCGCTGCCGGACTACCAGGAGAAGATGCTCCACATGCTCGATTCGGTGGACTACGCGGCCAACGCGGGCGTGGTCCCGGTGGTCGCGGCGATTGGCGACAAGGACCCGTTCTTCCAGGCGCACGTCATCATGGGCGAAGCATTCCGGCGCGAAGGGCTGCAGATGGTGAATCTGATCTCTCCCGGCACCGCGCACGTACAGGATCCGAAGAACTGGGCGGAGCAGATGCGCCGGATCGCCGAGCTCGTTGAGAAGGGCGAGAACCGCGCGCCGCGCCACATCCGGTTCGTCACCTGGACGCTAAAGTACTCGCGCTGCCACTGGCTCCAGGTGCTGGCGCTCGGCGCGCACTACGAGCGGGCCGAGATCGAGGCGAGGGTCGCCGATAACGGCGACATCGCTGTCAGCGAGCCGCGCAACGTCGTGCGATTCGCCATCCTGCCGCCGATGCTCCAGAAGCCCGGCGCCCGCCTCTCCATCGGCGGCCAGGAGGTGGCCCTGCCGGGTCTCGACCGGCGCCTGGCGCTATCAAGCGGTAGACGAAGCGTACCCGATGAACCCGGCGGACAGGCCGGTTCACCCGCTCGCCCCATCATCCTGGAGCGCCGCGGCGGCCACTGGGCCGCCGCTGGCGCCGACGCCCGGCCGACCGGCAAGCGTCCCGGTCTCCAAGGCCCGATCGACGACGCGTTCACCAGCCGGTTCCTCTGCGTCCGGGGCACCGGCAAGCCGTGGAGCGCCGCTGTGCAGGCCTGGTCCGACGCAACGCTCCGCCGCTTCGCCTACGAATGGAGCCGCTACTTCGCCGGCGACTTACCGGTCAAGAACGATACCGAGGTGACCGCGGAGGACTGCCGGCGCTGCAACCTGATCCTGTTCGGCGACCCCGGCAGCAACATCTGGATCCGCAAGGCGCTACCGGCCCTGCCCCTCAAGTGGAGCAAGACCGCGCTCCAGATCGGCGCGATGCGCCTCACCTCCGCGGATCATAGCCCGGCGTGCATCGCGCCCAGCCCGTTCACAGGTCCCGGAGACGCCGGACGCTATGTGCTGATCAACAGCGGCCACACGTTCCACGAGTCGGAGCTGGCGAAGTTCAACTACCTGCTGTTCCCCCGCCTCGGCGACTGGGCCGTCTTCGCCGTCGACCCGGACCAGCCCGCGGCGCCCGCCGACCCGCTTCACGAAACGCTGGTGGAGTCGGGCCTATGCGACGAACAGTGGAAACTGACGCGGTAGGAGATAGCCACCGCCGGGCTAAACCTCGCGGCTGGGTAGCCTTCGGCTTATTGCCCCTGCGCGGACAGCATAATCAGCGCCAAGATACACCGTTATCGCAGCCGCAACTGCTTCGCCCGCGCAGGCGGGCGATGGGCGGAGCGCCAGACAGCCGCGGGGTTTAGCCCGGCGGCCCGATCGCCCGGCGCGCCCAGTTCGTTCGCGCAATGAATGTGGAGGCAGAATGTAATGGCGCTAACCAATGACCAGGTCGCCTCGTATGCGCGGTACGGCTTCCTCACCGGACTCCGCGTGCTGGACGAGGCGGGCGCAGATGAGGTACGCAGGCGGTTCGACCGGCTGGAGGCGCTGGTCGGGCAGGAGAAGGCGCAGATCGGGCTGGTGGATCGCCACTTCGAGGAGTCGTTCATCATGGAGCTGGCCACTCGGCCGGCCGTTCTCGATGCGGTGGAAAGCCTGATCGGGCCGGACATCCTGCTGCTGGCCACGCACTTCTTCTGCAAATACGGCGCGGGCGAGAGGTTCGTGGCCTGGCACCAGGACGCGACCTACTGGGGCCTGGAGCCGCCCAACGCGCTGACCATCTGGTACGCCGTGGACGGCAGCGACGTTGAGAACGGCTGCATGCGCGTCCTGCCCGGCACGCATCGGGACGGCATCCGAGCGCATGGAAAGGCGGGCGTGGCCGGGAATCTGCTGAGCATCAACCAGGAGGTGCCGGTGACCACCGAGGAGGAGGCGCGCGCCGTAGACCTGATCCTGCGGCCGGGCGAAGCCTCGATCCACGACGGTGCGCTGATCCACGGCAGCCTGCCAAACCGGTCCAGTCGGCGCCGCTGCGGACTCACCATGCGCTATGTCCCGCCTTCCGTCAGGCCTGTCGCCCTCAGCTCGATGGGCACGCCCTGGCGCCCGATTCTCGTCCGCGGCGAGGACCGGTTCGGGCACTTCGAGGGATGAGAGGGTGAGCGGGTGAGAGGGTCATGGTATGGTCCACAGTCAATTCGGAAAATCGACTACATAGGGCTCTCCCCATCACCTCATCACCCCCTCATGCATAGATGTGCGGATTCTGCCGCTGGGCCTCCTCGATTACGGCGATCTGCTGGCGGACCTGGGCGGGCGTGATCTCCAGGGGCGCACCTTCCGTCAGCGTGCGGTGCAGCATCGAGTAGAACGCCTTTGACATCGTCTCGAACAGGCCGTCACCGGCAGGCGAGCTCCACTCCTTCTTGGTCCAGGTCAGCGAGTCGGAGCAGTAGGCCGGGGTACCGTCCGGCTTCACGATCGGCGCACGGGTCAGCGCCAGCTTCGGCGCGGTCGCCGGATCGTAGTACTCCCACTCCAGCCGCCTGGTATCGCCCTTGAGGCCTCCGCGCGTGCCATAAACGTTGTAGGTGAATGACGGATAGCGGCAGCAGGAGGAGATTTCCAGGTGGACGATCGGCCGGCCCTCGCCCTGCAGGAGGAGCAGGACGTGATCGTCCGCGTCGCCGTAGCTGTTCACATTGCGCATGATGCACGTGACTTTCGGCTCGGCCTCCGGCCCGAAGAGCTGGAGCGCCTGATCCAGCGGATGCGGCCCCGTGTTGAGCAGGTTGCCGCCCATCTCCTCGGTCAGTGTCTGCCAGTCGTATCGGCGCGAGAAGCCGTTGTATGCAATGTTGATCTGGACGATGTCGCCAAGAACTCCGGATTCGATCACCTCGCGCACCTGCCGGAAGGCGGGCGAGAACCGGGACTGCTGGAAGACGGCGAACGTCTTGCCGGAGTCCTTCGCCGCTGCGATGAGCCGGTCAACGCCCGCCACGCGGTTCGCCAGCGGCTTCTCGCACAGCACGTTGAAACCGGCCTGGAGCAGCGCGAGGGTGATTGGCGCGTGGAACTTGCTCGGCGCGGCGTTTACCACCAGATCGATGTCCTTCCGGCGGAGCAGCTCCGTGTAGTCCGCGAACGTCTCGCAGCCGTACTCGCGCGCCGCGCGCTCCCGTCGCTCCGGCAGCGGATCGACCGCCACGACGATCCGGTACCGCTCCGTATCCTTCGAGAGATGCGCGCCGTGAATATCGCGCCCGCTCCGCCCCTGGCCCAAAATCGCCGTCCTGATCGCCGCCATTCCTGCCTCCCCGCCGACGCGTTTGGGCGATTCTTCGCGGTGGGGCCTGCAATTCCTGCCTCGTTGGTCGCAACGCGTTTATGACTATCGCGGCCGGGCCCGCCGCACGTCCGGCAGAAACTTGCCGTGCGCCGGCGCTGCGAAGCGATCGAAGTCGCGCGCCAACGAGTGCAGCGCTTGTCGCATCCTCACGGCGCGCGTGGCGCTCCTCGTCCGCCTCCGCCAGGTCCGCGCGGTTGTCTGGATCGATCCGAATCTGGTGCTCCATGGGCCCCCTCCTGGGAATTCACCCGAATTGCGCTGAACACCCAATTTGCTCCAATCGTAGCGCATAGCACCCGTCCCGTCAGGACCAGCTTCACAATAAATCGTCAAAGGAGACAGCCGTCCACTTGCAGAATCGCGGGGGGCGGGTGTTATGATCTGATTGTAATCGCTCGCCATGGCATTCAATAAGTCGGTCGCGTTCGGGGATTCCAACAATGGCAGCCCAGAGTCGACGAGGTACAGCATGGACGCATTGAGTGCCGCCGAGCTCGCTGATATGGTCGCGCAAGCAGTAATCGACCGGTTAGAAGAGCGTAGACAGGTTGAAATCCTCGTGGATATGGTTCTGAGGAGGATAACGGAGATTCAACCCGCGGAGGCGCCCGCCGTTTTGGACCCGCTTGCCGCCGCACCCCGCGACGATGATAGAGGAAAGGCGCCAGAGTCATGATACAGTCAGACCGTTCGGACGTCGTTTCATCCCGTGAACGGGGTGACAGCCTATCCGATGACCAGTCCGTCTCACGACGCGCAGCGTTGCGCCGACTCGGCATAACGGTCAGCGCTGGATTCCTTGGCTTGATCGCGGCGGACGACGCCGTTCGCGCCGTCGCGGTTGGCCTTGCGCGGCAAAAGCGGATGAGTGCGATTGCGAGCACGCTTGCGCGCCAATTCAGCGATGCTGGCGTCGCACACGCTGCGGCGCTCCAGGATCCCAATTGCGGCGTGGCGGTTTCCGTGCCTCCGATGTGCCTGTTCGACTTCATGGGGAATCCCATCGGGCAATGCAGGTGTAACCCATACAATGCGCCGAACCGCGGCTGCACCCAGCCGAGCGACTGCATGGACTGCATGACCGTCGCAGATTTTCGGTTTTGCGAGTGTCAGCAGGCGCTCGACAACGCCTACCCGGACTGTGCGGATTGCGTCGGCAACCCGCTGGGAGATCCGAGTTGCGTTGCGTTCAATACCGGCATCGGGGCTTGCTATGCCGCGTACCTGAACGACACCGCGAATTGCTGAAATCGCCTCGGGTTACGTACTCGTGGCGTCAAATCGCAGGAGGAAGAAATCGGATGAGCAAGATGATTTCTGGCAAGCTGGGGATACTGAGCGTCGCTGCTTCGTCGGCTCTAACGGGCTGCGGGCCTGCGCAATCGCCATTGAAGGTCCATTCCCTCTCCACCAAGCATGATCTCGCGATCGCGCGGGCAGCTCAGGGTGCGTCGACGGTGATAAAAGATCCATCACGCGCGGCCACACTCTTCAAAGAGTCGTTGCAGTACGAGCCAGACAACCGCGATTCCAAATTGGGTCTGGCGCACGCGCTTGACCTCTCTGGCCACACGGACGACGCCGTCAAGATCTGGACGGAGCTGGCAAAGGGCGACGATAAGGTCGCTCACACCGCGGCCAAGTTCCTTGACAAGCATGCCAAATCCTCAGGGAAATAGCGCTGTGGCTATGCGAGTAGGTACGCCTCTTCCGGGCCTTGATGGGGCGGTAGAATGGCTCAACTATTCGTCGTCCCTACAACCCGCGGTTGTGGCACCAGTTGTCGTGCACTTTTGGGCGCTGTCGTGCCCCACGTGTAAGGCGAATATGCCCGACGTCCACGCACTACGCGACAGGTTCGCGCGGCGCAGCGTAACCTTTATCGCCGTGCATACGCCCCGCGTTGCGCAAGACATGCTGATCCAGGATGTTCGCAGCGTCGCGGCGCGAATTGGCATTACCGAGCCGTGCGCGATCGACAACGATCGCCTTATAGGGGACCGCTTCGAGTTGAGCGGGATTTGGCCGTACTACTTCCTGTTTGGACCGGACGGCCTGATGAAGCGCAGAGGCGCCGGTGCGCTTGGCCTCCGCCTCGTCACAAACGCCCTGGAAACCTTGTATCCGTAAGATCCGCTGGCCTTGCCCGGCCCCGCCCCCCTCGACGCCATAATTGAAGTGCGGAATGGCTTCCATTTGCACCCACAGGCGCAGCGACATCTAGCTCAGGCGGCGGTCCTAGAGTTTCAGCCCGGGGTACATGACGATCGCAGCAACGATGGAGTATTATCCGGGCAAGACCCCCAGCGTTGGACCGCAGGCGCGGCGAATCCGACGGATTCCGCCGCGCTGGATCAGCGCTCGAACGTTGCTAATCGTAAAACCGAGCGCCGTCACGGTGGAGCGCCAGATCACACTCACTTATTAGAGGGCCGACCCGCCGGCGCGTGAGCTGTCACCGTGCAGCGCCAGATCACACTCACTTGCTCGTCGCGGCCTCGACGGCGTCGCTGGTAACCCCCCTCATTCAGCTCCTATAGGTTCCGTTGGGAATACCAGCTCGCTCGTCCAGTGGGCTGAGTCTCGTTCGCGCGGGCCCGGCTTGTTGACGAGTACATTTACCGTACGGACCCGCAAGCTATGCCGGCAGAGCGCCGCGCCGCGCTTGCTGGCACTGCTGCTCGTGAAGCGGTTAACGCTCAGGCGTCCAACCCTCTCGTACGTTTTTATCCGTTGACCCACGCTACTGCCGAAACCGCACGATCGCTAAACCTGGACGGTCGGTCGCCCCTGTCGATTCGGTGGTTGAGCCTGCGGAACCTTGGGCCGGCGCGGACCGTCCACGCAGGGTACCTTCGGAATGGCGCCACCGCCCGTCCCGGAGCGACAAAGCAAGTGGAGGTAGGCAAGTGACCGCTTTAGACACGCAACCCAAAACGCAGCCGAGGCCCATTCACCGCGAGGGGCCCGTCGCGCGTACCATCGAGCAGCAGACGGCAAAGCTGCCTTCGGATATCTTCCTCTGGGCGGCGCTCAGCGCCATCGGTGTATCCCTGGTCCTGAAGGCCACGGACCACGACGATACGGCGAATTTCATCGGGCAGTGGGCGCCGACGCTGCTGATCTTCGGACTATACGACAAGCTGGTCAAGCTGCAGGGATCGGAGGGCGCGTAGCACTCCTGGCATCGGATTCAGGCACGTGGGCCGCAGGGGCGCCAGCCGGTCCGGGAAGCAACGGCGGTCGAGGACGGAAAAACGGCGTCCTCAACCGCCGGTTTGATATCTGAACCCTCTGTGGCCACGCACTCCGGCGCAGGTCGCGGCGCGGCGTTCGGCGAATATGCGTCCATGGCCGCCGACGCGTTTGAACAGCTACCGCCCTCCGGCGTCGTCACCGCGATGTTCACCGACATCGTGAACTCCGTGGCGCTCAAGGAGAAGATGTCCGGCGCGACCAGCGCAAGGCGCGACGAGGCCTTCCGCGCAGGAATCAAGGCGCCGCACGACGATCTGGTACTCCGCTGCATCCACGAGCACAACGGATTTCTGGTCAATCCAACTGGCGACGGCTTCTGCGTCACGTTCGTCGACGCGGAAGAGGCGGTGCTCTGCGCCCTTGAGATCCTTCAGCACTTAACCGAAAGCCCGATCTCGACGCCGGACGGACCGCTGCGCCTGAGGATCGGCGTTCACACGGGGATCGCCGGGCCGGCAAGCGGCGACTACACGGCCGCCACGATCGACAAGACGGCCCGCATCCAGAACTTGGCCTCGCCGGGAGCAATCCTGGTCTCGCTGCAGACGTACGCCCTCGTCGCCGAAAGGATGCGCGGCGCGCGATTCCGGACGGCCGGAACCTTCGACATCAAGGGGATGCGCAGCGAGCAGCTCTACACAGTCGTGCCGGAGACGACGGGCCAGGCCGAAACGGGGCCGGTCGCGCCCGTGGGGCTATCGCGCACCTCCGGACTGCGGTGGACCGTCTCGGCGCCTATCGCTATCGCGCTCGCAGTCCTTGCGATTTGCGGGATCGCTTTCGTGGCGGCCCAGCTCGGCGCGCGGCGCGGGTCCGCCGCCGGCACAGGACTCGCGCCAACGGCAGGCCCGACCCACGCGCTGCTGCGTGCCGGCGACCACTGGTACGGCTCGTTCCGGTTCCTGCCGCCGATCCAGAACTACGCCGGACCGGCGACGCTCACTGTGGAACGGGTTGAGGGCAGTTCTTTCGACGGGATCTACTCTACGGAGAACGATGTGTGGCGCTGGAGCGTGCATGGAGCGCTGGACGGCAGCCACGCACGCTGGGAGTTCGTGCGGCCCCTGAAGTCGAGCGGGACCGACGACGCGACCGGCAAGGCGTACATAGACTGCACCGTCGACGGCGACCGTATGACCGGCAGATACGTCTCACGCACCGATGCCAGCGAGGCTGCCGAGATCACGCTCCAGCGGGACCGCTAGCGCGCGGACTACAGCGCGTCGGCAAGCTAGGCGACAGCAAAATCCGTGTACTGGCGGAGTTTTGGAGGGTGAAATGCGAGAACGATATGCTCCTTCGGAACACCGGCTTCAAGGAGATCGTCCGCGATGATTAGATTGGTGCCATCGTGCTGGAGCCAGATCTTTCCGTCTACGACGTCGATGTGGAGGAACGTATCGTCGATCCGCCGGTCGCCCTCCCAGCCGACCTGACCGAGCTGATAGTGTCCCAGTGAATCGTCGCGGACCAGTTCCGTTCGGATGTTGTCGTCCGACGGGCTTATATCCGCAACCTGCCGCAAGACGCGTTTTACAATATCGCGATACTCGTCGGTTCTATCCATTCCAAAGGTCCTCCCTTGGCGGAATCGAAGAATAGCAGACGCACCTGGAATCCACGAAGGATCCTGCGGAAGTCCAGCTCCTCCATCAGGACCGCGCGGAGGCTGCTGGGTACTGCCAGGTAGAGCAGTCTCTCAGGGTCGTGAACTTCGAGCACAATTCGATAGATGCCGAATTGCCCCAATGCATCTTCGAGGTCGTCAATGGTCGATTTGCCGAGAAAGCTCTTGATCTCTACGGCAATCCGCCTGTCCGCCTTTTCGGCCGCAATTGGCAGCTCGGCGCCCAGGTCGATGTAGGCCTAGCGCTGTCCGATGGACAGACGATACCGGTCATGCGTTATAGTCCAGCCGTCCTCTATTAGTGCATTCTTGACTACGTCGTGGAATAGGTCTTGTGCGGGCATGTCGCTATTATACGGGTTGTAAAGCTCCGTGACTAGGAGCGACCGCGCAGGGCCTACGAACCTCGTCGTCGCTGCTCGATGGAATAATTGGCTGGTCGGGTTCAGGGCTCGCGTCGCCCTGCCGAAACGCACGGCTCCATAATCGCGGAGGAACTTCCGATACTCCAGGCGAACTGATGGCGTATTCGCGAAAATCTTACGCGGCGAATACGCGCGAAAATGAGGACGCGCCAGCGTATTGAATCGGGCGTCCGGCAGCCGAGCGGAAGCGCGCTTTCGTTCCTCACACACCGCCGCCCGTACGGACAGGAGAGCCACACGTGAGGATCAGAAGCGCCATAACGATCGCGGCGGCCTGCTGTGCCATGGCGGCGTTTGCGATGGCGCCCACACGGAGCCAGCAAGGCGCCTCGGACAGCCTACGCAAAGACATCGACACCGCCAAGTCGAAGGTCTATCCCGCGATCGTCAACATAGCCGTCGTAACGCGCTACTTCACGGGCGGCCGCTCGATGCGCGCGCCGGCGGGCGGCAGCGGCGTCATTGTCTCCGCCGATGGTTACGTGCTGACCAATTATCACGTCGCGGGCCACTCGACACGGATCGTCTGCGGCACGCCGGACGGCGAGTCGATCGACGCCAAAGTCGTGCTCCACGATGCGCTGACGGATCTGAGCGTCCTCAAGCTCGACCTGTCGCGCCGCGCCGCGGGCTCCGGCCCGCTGCCCTTCGCCGCCCTAGGCGATTCCGACACGATGCGCGCCGGCGACTACGTCCTGGCAATGGGCAACCCGCTGCTCCTCTCCTCCTCCATCACGCTTGGCATCATTTCGAACACTCACCGCGTGTTCACGGACTTCACCGGCACCGAGCTCGAAAGCCACACGCTGGAGGAGGGCGAATCGACCGGCCTGCTGACTCGCTGGATCCAGCACGACGCGCTGATCCTGCCCGGCAACTCCGGCGGCCCACTGGCGAACTTGAAGGGCGAAGTCATCGGCATCAACGAGCTCGGAGGCAACGGTTTCGGTTTCGCGATCCCGTCCAATATCGCCGCAACGGTGCTCAAGCAGGCGATCTCAGGCAAGCCCTTCGTGCGCGGATGGCTCGGCTTCGAGGCGCTTCCGGTCGACAAGCTTGGCCGCAAGGACGGCGCGCTCGTCTCCAGCGTCCTGAAGGGCTCGCCTGCGGAAAAGGCCGGGATCAAAGCCGGCGACATCCTGCTGACGATCGGCGCCACGCCGGTAAAGGCGCGCTTCTTCGAGGAGATCCCGCTACTCTACCAGACCGTCGCCGGGCTGACTCCCGGCGTCTCCGTGCCGATCACGTACGTTCGGGACGGCATGACGATGCACGGCGACGTGACGCCATCGCCGATGGAGGAGTCGATCGGGCCGGAGGACGAGTTTCGCGATCTCGGCGTTTCGCTGCAGGAGATCACGGGACCGATGGCTGTCGAGCGCCAGTATCCGGATAAAAGCGGCCTGGTCGTAACCGGCGTCCGGGCCGGCTATCCGCTGGAATCGGCGCATCCCCCGATCGCGGAAGGCGACGTGATCCTGCGCGTCGGCACATTGCCCGTCAGCACGCTGGAGGCGTTCCGGCATGCGGTGGCGGGCGCCGAAAAGCAGGACATCCTGATCGCGTTCCGCCGCGGCCGGGATCTGATGGTGACCGTGGTCAAGCCCCGAACGGAGCCGGCGGACGACGACCCGACGGAGCTGCCGAAGGCCTGGCTCGGCGTCAAGACGCAGGTGATGACGACAGAGCTCGCGACGGCGCTCAGCCTGCCAAACGTGAAGGGCTTCCGAGTTACGCGCGTCTATCCCTGGTCGCAGGCCGCGAAGGCCGGCATCCAGGCCGGCGACATCCTGACCGCGATCGACAAGCAGGCCTTCACGGCCGCGCGCCCGCAGGATGAAAAGGAGATCGACCAGATGGTCGAGAACCTGTCGGTCGGCCAGATCGCCCAGATCGCGGGACTGAGAGACGGCAAGCCGGTCAAGTTCAGCGTGAAGATGGAGGCCCAGCCGGCCCAGGTGTCGCAGGCGAAGAAGGCCACCGACAAGGACTTCGAATTCATGGTGCGCGACCTGGTGCCGACAGACATCGAGGAGCGCTCGCTGCCCGCCGACCAGAAGGGCGCGCTGGTGATCGACGTGACGCAGGGCGGGTGGGCGAGCATCGCCGGAATGCACGTCAACGACGTCATTCTCGCCATCAACGGCAAGAGCACGCCGGACTCCGCCGCGACCGAGCGGGCGATGACCGAGATCAAGAAGGCGCGGCCGTCCTCCGTCGTCTTCTTCATCCTGCGCGACAACATGACCCACTATCTCTTTGGCGAGCCGGAGTGGAACCGGCCCGCCGCCAATGCGCACTGATGCACCGCCGCCCGCTCACCGCGGATCCGGGCCCCACTCCGCAGACGGTTCCCCTTTGAGATCCGGGGCGGGACGTTCGAGAGGGCTCACCACCGATCGCACTTATACGAAAGGACCGTTGAAATGAAATCAGCGCCCGTTATCGCCGCGGCTCTCTTAATCCTGATGGTCGGCTGCCGCGGCAGCGCGCAGGAAGCGGAGTCCTTTCAGAAAGTTCTGCAGTCGCGATCGCCGAGCATCGTGACGCTGCGCCTGGTCTCGAAGATGGACTTCAACGCGGGCGGCCAGAGCCAGAGCCACGAAATGCGTACGGAAATTCAAGGAGTCGTCGTGGACAAGGAGGGGCTCATCATGGTCTCATCCTTCTCGATGAACCCGTACAGCATGGGCCTTACCGGCGAGACAATGGCGATCAAGATGGTCCCGACCTCGATCAAGGTCGTCTTCGGCGGCGATGAGAAGGAGTACAACGCGTTTGTTGCCGCGACCGACACCAAGCTGAACCTCAGCTTCATTCAGATCGAGGACACCGCAGGCAAGAACCTCGTGCCGGTGGCGTTTACCGCGGGCACGACGCCTGCTATCGGCGAGCGCCTGATCGCCGTCTCGCGCATGGCGCGCGGGTACGACTACTCCGTGTTCTACCAGACCGGCCGCATCAACGGCGAGATCGACCGGCCGCGCCACGCCTGGATGGTCGAGGGCGGGATTTCCGGGTTCGGCCTGCCGGTCTTCAACATGAACAACGACCTCGTCGGGGTCCTGACGACCATTCCGTCCACCATCAAGGAGGACGCCCAGAATCCGGACACGATGGGCATACAGATGGCGCTGCGGATGCTCTCCGGCGGCGGCGGCCTAATGCAGCCATTCCTTATCCCCGCCTCGATGGTGGACGGCGTGATCGGCCAGGCAAAGGTCCGCGCCCACGAGCTCGCCGCAAAGCGCAAGGCCGGTGGCGGCGCGGAAGCCCCGAAGTCCGAAGCGCCCAAGAAGCCCGCCAAGGCGCCGGCCGGCAAGAAGTAGCCGCCCGCGCATAACCTGGGTCACCGTGCTGCCAGACTCTCCAGCCATACATACCGAATAGTGCGCGGTCATCGCGCCGCCGCGAGGAACAGGTCCAAGGCAACCGTCTGCCGGCTGGCGTCGGCCTTGTCGAAGGGGCCGGCCCAGCGGAGGCCGAACTGGCCGGCCTCGTTTCGGTCCTTCGTCCAGGCCGAATCGGCGTTGCGCCGCAGGAAGTCTGCGTAAGCGCGTGCATGCGTCTGGCCGTAGAGCTGGCCCAGATAGCGGACGAATATCCCCTTGAACTGCGGGCCGTCGCCGCCGCAGTCGCCCTTCGCCTCGCAGGGCTCGACGAGGATTCCGTCCGCGCCGGACAGCGCGTGCATAGCAGCATCCGCGGTGCGCTGCGCCTGCTCCAGGTATGCCTTCTTGCGGGTGATCTCGTACAGGTCGATCAGTCCGCCGAGGATCACGCCCTGGTTGTAGGTCCATGTCGTGCCGCCGTTGTTCCGCCCCTGGCTGTTGAGGCCGTCGTTGATCAGGCTCTGCGCGTTGATCATGCCGCTGGCGGCGAACCAGTCCCAACTCTTCTGCGCCCACTCCAGGTAGCTCCCGCTCCCGCCGTCGCCTGGAGTGCGGCGATGGAGGCGGGCCGCCAGCGTGAAAAACAGCTCGTTTGCGATGGCGTTCTTATACTTGCGGTCCTTGCTCCACCAGATTCCCCCGCCGAACGTGTCGTCCCAGCCGCCTTTCATGTCCTCAAATATCGCCTTCGCCATGTCGAGATAGCGCGGCTCGCGCGTAAGATCGTAGGCTTTGACCCATGCGAGCGCCCACCAGCCTTCGTCGTCGTAGTACTTGTTCAGGAAGTGGCCGGCCTGGTGCTTTTCGAACGTGTTGGCGATGTCCGGAAGGTAAGTCCGGTCGCGCGTCTGCGCCGTATAGTCGACGATCGCCTCGAGGGCGTTGGCGGAGTTCCACCAGCCTGTCGTCCGCCAGGTCCCGCGCTCCGGATCGTACCAGCCGTGCAGCACCGCGGCCGCCGCCTTCGCGCGGTCGCGATAACTGTCGGACTGGCCGGCGGCGGCAGGCGGCGGGGTCTGCCCCTGTGCCAGGGTCGCGGCGAGGGCCAGTGCGGCAATGATGGTGCGAACCAACGGAAGAGCATATCTCGACATGCGCATCTCCCAGGCCACCGGTAATACCGCGTCGGGTGGCCCCCAAATGGGAGGCGGAAGTCCCGAAGTTCTATGGGCCTACGGCCATGATCTGGCCGACCACACGCATTCGGCAAACGCACCGCTAGACAGCAGACGGGTCAACGATTGTCAGTCCGGGTGCGTAGCCGGCGAGACGCACGAAGTGGCCGGTATTGAACGTCAACAAATGAGATAGTCCATACACCTGACAGACGGCAACCAGCCGAGCATCGTGGACCTGTTTGCCCAGCACTCCGGCCGCCCGCACCAGGTCCTTCCATGCCGGGTATATTTCAGGTGTTTCGTCCAGGAGCGGAAAGGATGCCTCAAACGTGCGCGCCTTTGCCTCCGCGTCCGCGGCAGCAAGCCCGAGACCATTGACGGCGACCGGGCGCGTCGCCACATTGCGGAACTCGATTAAATTCTGTGGAGTCGTGTGCAACAATTCGCCGCGGCGGTGAAGCGTAAGGACCGCCTGGGCGGCGGCTGCGTAAGAGTTGTCGGCCGTGTTGGCCAATCGGCCGAGAATGCTTGTGTCTAGCAGCCAGGCCATTAATCGTATAGCTCATCGCTGCTCAGGGCCGAGTCGGGCAGAGTCAACCCGCAGTCGGAGCCGGCGTCCAGCAACGCGCGCTCCCAGTCGTCGCGTGGTTCCAGACTTGGCGAATCGGCTGTAAATCTCTCGCGCAACGCGTTCAAGGCGAGGGCCTCTGGAGCGACTCCTTTCTGCCGGGCCTGTTCGTTTAGAGCTTGCTCCAGTTTTCGATCAAGTCTGATTGTCACCGAAGTATCTCCGCGAGATGTGCCGCCGTAAGCTGCGATTAGGTAGAAACCCGTGTCTCATTGTACTCCACTTCGCGGTTTGGCGGTCGAAGAACTGCTCGCACATCCGCACCGTCAGAGCTCGATATGCGCATCTCCCGGGCTACCACCGGTAGTACCGGTACGGATCGTCGCCGAACGGGAAATCCGTCCGGTAGTCCGCGTGGTAATAGCTCTCCGCGGATCGACCGGCCTGCTTCGGAGTGAGCGACATAGGCAGGCCGCCATTGCCGGCGAAGCCGCCGTCGTTGAAGCGGTCGAAGAGCCGAACGGCGATCACGTTCCGGCCGGGTTTCACCAGTCTGCCAGGCACGGTATAGACGCGCCGCTGCTGCCACCAGTTTTGCGTCTTCGAGTCCGTATGGCCGACCTGGACGCCGTTGAAGAAGGTGTCGTCGAAGTCGTCCAGGGCGCCGAGCGACAGGACCATATCCTTGCCGGATTCGCTTCGCGGCACTTCGACCTTCCTTCGGAACACCGCCTCGCCGTCGTGGTCCCGGAAGAACGGGACCATTGCAGGAAGGGTCACGGCCGTCCATGCGCCGCCGGAGACGCTCTCGCGGACGAGGGCGCGAGCCTCCGCGGTGATGCCGGCATCGGTGTACGCCGCGGCGTCATCGGCGGCCGGCGGCAGCGCGTGCGTCACGCGCATCTGCCAGGCGCCATCCAGGTTGATGACCGTGGTGTCGAGCGGGTGAAACACCTGCCCGTCGGCCTGGAACGTCG
>DATGJU010000498.1:0-4974 GCA_035295045.1 Chthonomonadaceae bacterium | reverse complement strand
ACCTGGCATATGCCGATGTAGTCCCGTCTCGTCTGTGGCAAGCCCGGACCTCTAAGATGCTGCCGGGCGCCTGTTCCGGCCCGGATGTCTCCTGTCCGCGCCACTCGCTTGGGAGAGCGACCGTGTCTCTCCCAGGAGGTTCGCCGATGAAGCTATCATTGGGTAAGGCAGCGCTGCTCGGATTGGCGCTGACGACCGTTCCGCTCCTGATGCACTCGCGCGCCCGCGGGTCGGACCACGCGGACACGCCGGCAATCGCCGCGATGCCGGGCGTCGACCTATCCGACGTATTCATCTTTCCGAGTCCGACGAACTCCAACAATGTCGTCCTCGCCATGTGCGTCCACCCGCTCATACCGCCTGGAGGCGGCCCGTCCGTTGTCTTCGATCCGAACGTCCTGTACCAGTTCAAGATCGACAACACCGGCGACTCCGTGGAGGATCTCGTCATCCAGGCGAAGTTCACCGGGACCGGCCCAAGCCAGCAGGTCAGCATATCCTTTGGTAAGCCTCTGATGCTCGGTACGGTTACTGAGCAGCTAGCTCCGGACAGCGTCATCGGAACGATCAATACACCGTTTACCACGTCGAACGGGCTTAAGGTATTCGCCGGCGCCCGCGAGGATCCGTTCTTCTTCGACCTCGCGCAGTTCCTGACCATCCTGCCCGACCGCGCCAGCCCTCTCGGCCCGACGTTCACGAACACGTCCGGAAATGCCGTGTCCACGACTCCTTCCGATCCTGACCAGCCGATGGCCGGAACGTTCCGCCCGGCGGGCCAGGCACGGGACTTCCTGAAGGGCTTTAACGTGCTCGCAATCGTCGTCGAGGTTCCGAAGTTCGACATCACAGGCGGCGGCAGCGGTAAGATTCGGGTCTGGTGTACGACCAGCAAGTAGCGCCGAGAGGAGGACGTTATGAAATCGCCCAACATTGGTCAAATCACAGCGGCCGTCGCGCTTCTCGGGCTAGCGGCGCTGGCGGGCTGCGAGGGAAGCAGCACCAGCAACCCAACGCGGAGAACCTACTCCCAGGTCGACCGGCTGGCCCGGCCCGCTGTCAACGAGGTATTCGCGACGGTAGCGCCTACTACTGCAGGTCAGACCGGCCGGCACCAGGTCAACGACACCGACAACCCGACCGACGACAGCGGGCAGCTCGCGAACGACATCCAGCTCTTCATGACGCACACGGCCGGTAGGTCGCAAGCAATCACCGATGCCACCAAGTCCGTCCTCGTGCCCGATGTGCTGGTCGCGGACCTGTCGCAGTCGTCAAGCACCGCGGCATACCTCGGCGTCGAGACGGGCGGCGCCACGGGCAGCAAGTTCGGCGGCCGAGCGCTCAGCGACGACGTTGTAGACACGTCGCTCGGCGTGATCTTCGGGAACACCGTGCCCGCGCTCGGCCTTGCGCCCGACGACGGCAAGGAGATCGCGGCGCTTACCTCGGACAACGTGAGCGCGATGACCGCGCCCAAGCACTACCAGGACGGAAGTCCCGGCTTCGGCGCCGCCCAGTTCCCCTATCTCGGCCCACCCCAATAGTCCTGCCGCCCATCGATCCTCCGAACGGCCCAATCCCGCGAGGAGGATCGAGCGGCCGAAGCCCGTGATGCACACTCCATTCCGCCAATCCGTTCCGCCCCGCGGCGGTTTCAGCGCCGCTTATGTGGCGATTCTCATCGCCTGCCTCGCGATGAGTCTGCTCGCGGTGCGCGCTCTCGTTGCAAGGCGGCCCGCAACGGCGGCGGCGCACGCCGCAACTCCCCTTCGGTCCCCTTACGATCCCGCCGCGACGCCGCGCGCGATCGCCGCGTTCAGCAGCCGGGTCCGCGCGGATAACCACGATTGGCTGAGTCTGAACCTCTTGGCCGGCTACTACCTGCAGCGCTGCCGCGAGACCGGCGATATCGCAGACGCCGTGCGAGCGGAGCGGATCGCGCGGCAATCGCTTGCGACCTTCTCGCGCGGAAACGACGGCGCGCGCGTCCAGCTCGCATCGAGCCTGCTGACGCAGCACCGCTTTTCAGAGGCTCTCGCGGCGCTGCCGGCTGGCCGCTCCGCGCCGGCCGCGGCCAATTCTCGGGGCCGTGGGCCCATCCGATCGCCGCGGGCGGCCACGCGCAGGAGTGCATCGGCCGAGTCGCCGCAGACGCTTCTGCTGCGCGCCGAGATCACGATGGAGATGGGCGACTACGACGCCGCGGCGGAGGAGGTGGAGCAGGCGCGGCAACAGGAGGTCAATCCGAATACGCTGGCGCTGCGGGCTCGGCTGCTGGAGATCAACGGCCACCCCGCCGACGCGCTGGCACAAATGCGCCAGGCCCAGGCCGCCGCGGACGCCAATCCGGACATGCCTGCCCCGAACGCGGCCTGGTTCCACATGCGTGTGGGCAACATATTGGCGGACATGGGCCGCGCAGCGGAGGCCGATGCGGCCTATCGGGAGGCGCTCGCGATCTTCCCGAACGATTACAGGACGCTGGCGGCGCTGGCCAAACTCGCGGCCGGCCGCAGCGACTGGCCGGCCGCGCTGCGATGGGGCCGGCGCGCTGCGGCGATCGTCCCGACACCGGAGGTGGTCGCGCTCCTCGGCGACGCGCACGCGGCTCAGGGCGACCGGTTAGCAGCGGCCGAGCAGTACCGGATCGTGGACACGATCGCGCGGATCGCGCGCGCGCAGGGCGCGATCTACGACCGCCAGCGCGCGCTCTTCTGCGCCGACCACGACCGAAGCCTCGACGAGGCACTGGCGCTGGCGCGTCGCGAGCTGCGCGTCCGGCACGACGTTTACGCCTACGATACGCTCGCCTGGGTCTGTACGCGCAAGGGGCTGGTCACCGAAGCGCGCGCCGCCACCGAGAGGGCGATGAGCCGATCCACGCAGGATGCGCGCCTCTTCTACCACGCCGGACGGTGCGCCCTCGCCGCGGGCGACACGGCGCACGCGCGGATGTACCTCACCCAGGCGCTGCAGATCGATCCAGGCTTCCTACCGTTCGCGCCGGCCGAGGCGCGCGCCCTCCTGGCCAGGATGGACCGACGGTGATCGGCCGCGAAGGGCGACGGGAGTGCCACGCCCAGAACGGTCCTGCCCCGGAGTGCAAGCGCGCAGCGCCATCGCCGCGTCGAAGCCGTACCCGCACGGGGATGCCCGCGGTAACCGCTCGAGCGCCGGGCGCCGGCAGGCGCCCGGCGCCCCGCAGGGCCACGCGACCGGACAGATGCTCCCCGCGGTTCTCCGGCGCAGCATACGCGTCGACTTTGCTCCGCGTGATGGTGCTGCTCGCCGTCCTTTTCCACACTGTCGCTCCTGCCGGCGCGCACCCTATGGGCAACTTTTCGATCAACCACTACGCCGCGATCCAGTCGGACGGGCGCCGGCTGATCGTGCGGTATGTCCTGGACATGGCCGAAATCCCGACGGTCACGGAGCTTCGCGCCATGGACGCGGATCGCGATGGCCGCGTGTCCGCAGCGGGGCGAGAAGGGTATGCAAAGCGGACGGCCGACCGGCTCCGCGCGGGCCTGGCGATCACGATCGACGGCGGGCCGGCCACGTTGACGGTCACTCGCCCGGCCGTGGAGCTGCTGCCCGGCGCGGGCGGCCTCCAGACGCTGCGCGTTAGCTTTCAACTGGAGGGTGATCTGCCGCCGTCGGTTGAGCGCGCCTGGCGGATCGCCTATCGCGACGCCAACTACGCCGAGCGCGCCGGATGGAAGGAGATCGTCGCGACCGCGACCGGCAGCGCGCGACTGTCCGCCACTAATGTCGGGGCCGCCGATCTGAGCGACGCCCTTCGCAACTACCCCTCGGACCCGACGATCGCGCCTCCGCAGGACGTCGGGGCCGCGCTGACCGTGCAGGCCGCCATGTCCGCTCCGTCGCCGCCGACCGCTTCCTCCAGTCCCTCCTTCGGCGCAGCGCAGCCTCGCGATCCGCTGGCCGGCGTGCCGGCACGGCAGGCCGCCCAAACGCCACGCGACCCGTTCACCGAGTCGATCTCCCGGCGGTCGCTATCGACGGGTGTCGTACTCCTTTCTCTGGCGATGGCGTTCCTTTTCGGCGCGCTGCACGCCGTGTCGCCCGGTCACGGCAAGGCGATGGTCGGGGCCTATCTCGTAGGCTCTCGCGGCACCGTGCGCCACGCCGCGCTGCTGGGCGCTGTTGTGACGCTCATGCACACGGCCAGTGTCTTCGCGCTCGGCCTGCTCGCACTGTTCGCCACGCGCTACGTTCTTCCGGAGCGGATCTACCCGGCGATAAGCATCGCTTCCGGCGCAGCGATCGCCGTTCTGGGCCTTGCCCTTTTCATCCAGCGCATCCGGGACTATCGCGAAGACCGGGAGGCTGCCCCTGACGGCCTCTTCGCCCTTCCCGAGCCGCCGCAAACCGGCACGGTGGGCCGCAACGAGCGTGCGTCATCCAAAACGCCAGACCAGCCAGCAACCAGCTGCCAGCTGCCGACTGCCAGCCACCAGCAACCAGCAACCGGCGCGGCCGTTTCGCTGCGTTCCCTCATCGTGCTGGGCATCAGCGGGGGCGCGCTGCCCTGTCCGTCGGCGCTGGTGGTCATGATCGGCGCGATTGCGCTCCACCGAATCGCGTTCGGCGTCGTGCTCATCGGCGCGTTCAGCATGGGGCTGGCCGCAGTCCTGACCGGGCTGGGTATCCTCGTAGTGCGGATGAAGCCCCTGCTGGCGCGGCTTCCAATCGGCTCGCGCGCCGCGGCGGCCCTGCCGATCGCCAGCGCGGGGGCGATCGCGGCGATCGGCGTTGCCATTGTATGGAGGGCGGTGGCTGGTAGCTGGTAGTCGGTAGGTGGTAGCTGGCTGAGGGTCGTGGGCGGGCCGAGGACTGCGGTTCGTCTTCGCCCGTCGATTCGGTATTGCCTGGCGATGGCGGGCAGAGGCTGGTGGCTGGTTCTCGGACTGGGTACGGCTTGACGGAGGACCGCGGGGTCTCGGGGTC